>JAYWGD010000001.1:0-10585 GCA_043778435.1 Myxococcales bacterium
CGAACTCAGGTCTCCTGGCCGGGCGGCAACATCGCGCGTGAGCGCGGCCTTCATCAGTGGCAACAAGCCCTGGGGCACATCGGCCCGGACCATATGCGCTGGCGCCGCCGTTGGCCCCATGGGAGAGCCCGTAAACATCTCGTACAGGAGCGCGCCCGAGGCATACACCGATGCACGCGTGTCGTTGCTTGGCGCACCCGTGATGTTCTCCGGAGAAATACACGCCGCGTCGTGAGCATCCGTCATCGCGAGCGCGACATCGATCTGCACGGATTGATCCGGATTGAGCACGACATTGGATGGGTGCAACAAAAATGGAATGCCGCGCGCATGAAGCTCGCGAGCGGCATGCACCACCTGCCAGCCAATCTGAAGCGCCAAATCGATGGGCAAAGGCCCTTGGCTTCGGAGAGTGGTGCGTAGCGTTCGCGCGGTAGCCATCAGTAAGCCCTAGGCTATCGGACGCGCGCGCGTTCTGCACGCACAGATTTGCCAGCAAATTCCCATGCCGCAAGCGCTTCGATGGCCTTGTCGGTCTCGCCCTCGGCCACTGCAACAAAGCTCATGTCGTCGCGAATGCGCGCTTGGCCCAAGGCATCGGCGGAGAGGCCTGCACGCGTGAGCACATCGACGACGTGCGCGCGCGTCAGACCTTGGCGCGTGCCGATATCGAGAAACACTTGTGCCTCCGGGCGACTCGGCGTGGTGATGGCCTCCGCAGCCTCACGCGGCCGGCGCTCGCGCGGCGCGCGTGCTTCTTGCGACGCGTGCCTGTCTTGAGAAGCGCGCGCTTCTTGCGACGCGTGCCTGTCTTGAGAAGCGCGCGCTTCCTGCGACGCGTGCATGTCATGATTCGGCCTTGCATCCCGCGTACCGCCCGTGTCGTTCATGTCGCGCGGCACGCGCGCTTCCTGCGACGCGTGCCGATCTTGAGATGCGCGCTCTGTTGTGCTGGTGCGGCGCGCACGCTGCGCGGGGCGCGGACGTTCTGCTTCTTCGGGAGGGGGCGCGAGCTTGGCGCGCGACTTTTGGGTGACCACTTGCGTAGCTTCCGCAAGCGAGGGAAAACGCTCCTCAAGCATGCTCGCCACAATGGCGGCGTACTGCTCGTGGGTGGCCAAGCGGGCCGCAAGCCCAAGCGCATCCGCAGAAGGTTTTCGCTCGCCGTAGCCCTCGACCAAGGTGCTCAACAAGTCGGCCGATGCACGCGCCTGGATCTCTTCGTCGGTGGGCAACTCGCGCTCGATGGGGCGCAGCTTGTACGTCAGCCTCAGAAGGTAAAGGCTTCCGATGTGTGCAGGTTCGACCAGCGAGAGTGCCGTGCCCGTGCGACCCGCGCGTCCGGTGCGACCCGTGCGGTGTACATACGATTCTGCCGAGTCGGGAAAGTCGTAATTGATGACGTGCGTGAGGTGCGAGATGTCGATGCCGCGTGCGGCCACATCGGTGGCCACCAAGAAGCGGATGCGCTCTTCGCGCGTGGCTTTCATCACGCGCTCACGCTCGCTCTGTGACAAGTCGCCGTTCAGCCAATCGGAGGCAAAACCCTCCTTCTGCAAGAAGGTCGCAACGCGCTCTGTTTCGTCCTTGGTGTTGCAAAACACGATGGCGCTTTCGGGCTTCTCGGCGTCGATGACGCGCAAAAGCGCACGGCGTTTGTCTCCGCGCACATGGTACATGGCGTGGTTGATTTGTAGTGCGCCCACTTGGTCGCTCGACAGTGTGATGAACTCTGCGCCAGGCAATTGGCTCTTGGCCAAGCGCTCGATGTCGCTGGGGAGCGTGGCGCTAAAGAGCAAGCCTTGGCGCTCTCGCGGCAGCTTCTCGAAGATGGCGTGTAGCTCTTTGGCAAAACCCATCGACAGCATTTCGTCGGCCTCGTCGAGCACCACCATACGAATCGACGAAGGGTCCAACGTGCCTCGGCGCAGATGGTCGAGCACACGTCCGGGCGTGGCGACCACCAACTGTGCGCCCTTGTTGAACTCATCGATCTGCGCCTCCATGCTGGAGCCGCCGTACACGGCCACTGCGCGGATGCCGTGAGCTTTTGCAATGGGTGCAAGCTCGGTGGTGATTTGCAGGGCCAGCTCGCGCGTGGGCGTGAGGACCATGGCCTGGGCTTTTTTGAGCTCTGGGTTGATGAGACGGTCGAGCAGGGGAAGGCCAAAGCCCAATGTTTTGCCAGTTCCTGTGCGTGCTTGAACAACGAGGTGCTTGCCTGTCGCTGCTGCCTCGAGCACAGCCATTTGAACGGGTGTAGGATGCACGTAGCCCATGCGACGCAGCGCACCACGGGTGGCATCCGAAAGGGCGAGTGCATCGAACGTAGGTTTGGCTTCCGCGGCATCTGTGCCGTGTGTGATCTGTGTGGTCATGGCGTAGAGGCTCCGGGCCGCTCATGCGGCGGGCATGCGTGAGAAACGCCGCGAGCACACCGATCGGCGCTTGCAGCTCGTCCCTCAATCGAGAACGTATTGTGTGTAATCTGCAGAAAGCTTGAGGACGCAAACCATATGGCCCACGTCAGAAACGCACCGTTGACGATGCGCTGTCCAAAGCTACTTTTGCGACGAAATACGGGCGAGCTCATCTGCAGATTGCGTCCGGCTTACACCAATTCTCGCCTGCCTGCACACCGAACTCACATCCTCCGCCCGACAAAAGGCTCGCGATCGCGTTAGGGGGAAAGACGGTTCAGCAAACGGGGGAAGGGAATGGTCTCGCGCACGTGCGGCAGGCCACAAATCCATGCCACGCTTCGCTCGATGCCTAGACCGAAGCCTGCATGAGGGAAGGAACCGTATCGACGCACGTCGAGGTACCATTGGAAGGCATCCTTCGGCAGATCATGATGATCCATCGAGGCCTCAAGCGTTTCGATGCTCTGCTCGCGCTCACCGCCGCCGATGATCTCGCCGTAGCCTTCGGGTGCCAAGATATCCATGCAAAGCGCACGTGTATCATCTTGCGGATCGCGTGCGAAGTAGAAGGCTTTGATGTCCGACGGATAGCGATGAACGATCACGGGACGATCATACATTTTGGAGATCACGGTCTCTTCGTCGGCGCCAAAGTCGTCGCCAACCTTGGCTTCAGGGTGTCCGTTCTCTTGGAGAATCTTGATGGCTTCGTTGTACGTGATGCGCGGGAAGGGCGCCTTCACGCATTCAAGCGGCGCCACATCGCGCTCTAGGATGGCGAGCTCGGGGCGGCGATGTTCGAGTACGCGCGCGACGATGAACGACAAAAAGCGCTCGGCGAGCTCCATATCTTCGTCGAGCTTCATGAAGGCGACCTCGGGCTCGACCATCCAAAATTCGGCCAAGTGTCGGCGCGTCTTAGACTTCTCTGCGCGGAAGGTTGGGCCAAAGCAGTAGGCTTTTCCCACTGCGGCAGCAGCGGCCTCCATGTAGAGCTGCCCCGACTGTGTAAGGTACGCGGGGTCACCGTGGTAGTCGGTTTCGAACAGTGTGGAGGTGCCTTCGCACGCGTTGGGCGTAAAAATGGGCGCATCGACCAAAGTGAATCCTTCGCCGTCGAAGAAGTCGCGAACCGCTTTGATGATCGTGTGACGGATCCGTAAAATGGCATGCTGACGCTTGGAGCGCAGCCACAGGTGCCGGTTGTCCATCAAGAAGTCGGTGCCGTGCTCTTTCGGGCCGATGGGGTACTCGGCTGTGGGGCGTGACACGACCCCGAGCGAGCTGACTTGCAGCTCAAAGGTCCCTTTAAGCTTCTGATGCTCGCTGACGGTGCCTGTGATGGTGAGGCTCGTCTCTTGCGGCAGCTTGTCGGCCGACTCAAAAATCTCCTCGCTTACATTGCCCTTGAACACCACGCACTGGACTGTGCCGCTGCCGTCGCGCACTTCTAAAAAGTGCAGCTTGCCGCTGGAGCGCTTGTTGTAGATCCAGCCTCGGACAGTGACTTCGGAGCCAACGTGATCGGAGAGTTTGTCGATGCGTGCGTAGATCGCCATGATGACAATAGCTCTACCACAGCGCACCCGGAGTTTGCACTTGAGCCTTTTCCCGGAGCATACTTACGAGCTGCAACCTAGGCCCAAAGGAGCCGTCCCCGAATGATGCGAAATGCCCATGCCGTGATGGCGCCCGTCCTTGCCGCTCTTTGCCTGACCTCTGGCGCTGCCTTTGCTGGCCGAAAGCCCAAAGCGGAGCCGGCCGATTGCGCGATTTCGCTCGAGGCTGCGGAGGACTCCAAAAAGGAGGGAAAGCTTGGCCAGGCGCGTGACTTTTACAAAGCGTGTGCTGTGGACAGTTGCACCAAGTCGCGAGCAAAGTGTCAGGCTGGGCTAAACGTGACGCCTTCAAAGTTGCCCAGCGCTGCGCTCCACTTGGAGGGTATCGAGTCCAAGCCTTCGGGCCTTAAAATTTTCGTCGACGACAAGGAAATTTCAGGTGCTCCGGTGGATAGTCCCATCGACTTGGCCGTAGGCGAGCACACGCTACGTGTGGTTGCGGAGGGGTTTGCGGAGCAGAAAACTTCGTTCACGTTGCGTGAGCTGGATTCGGCCAAAATCGTGAGCGTCACGCTGCAGAAGAGCAGCGGCGCCGATCATTCGGCCTCTGGCCCTCATGCGGCAAGCGAATCGGGCGGGGGCAACAAAGGGGGCTCATCGGCTCCATGGATTTTGGCCGGCTCAGGGGCCGTGATTGGGGGCGTGGGGGCGGTGCTTTATTTCACGGCACCCGCGTTGCCAAAAAATTGTGACCCATCGCAGAATGCCGGCCTCGCAGCGAACAAGTGTGTTCCAGGCTCCACCGAGGACGAAAAAAGCCAAGCCGGTAAACACGATAACTACAGTTTGTTTGGCGTGGGGATGATGGCCGTGGGTGGCGCCGCACTGGTCGGCGGCGTGGTGTGGGGGATCGTCGGCGGAGGCGGCGACAGCAAGGACAAGCCCAGCGACTCAAAGTTGTATGGTGCACCTCTATGGATGCCCGGCGGCGGCGGCTGGAGTGTATCCGGTCGGTTCTGAAGGCGGCCCTTTCACCCCCCGCACGCCCATGCTATCCCACGCGCCATGAGCGAAATCGTTGCTGTTCTTGCCCGCGAAATCCTTGATTCACGCGGCAACCCTACGGTGGAAGTCGAAGTGCAAACGGAGACCGGCCATGGCCGCGCTGCGGTACCCAGTGGCGCCAGCACGGGTGAGCACGAAGCCATCGAGCTGCGCGATGGAGATGCCGCGCGTTACTTCGGCAAGGGCGTGCGGAACGCCGTCGCCAATGTGAACAACGTGCTTGGACCATCGGTGCTCGGCATGGATGCATTGGACCAAACGGCCATCGACCATGTGTTGTGTCAGGCTGATGGCAGCGCAAACAAAGGCAAGTTGGGCGCCAACGCCATTCTTGGCGTTTCGATGGCCGCTGCTCGCGCCGCTGCAGACGCCGTGAGCTTGCCGTTGTGGCGTTACCTTGGTGGTTCTCAGGCGCGTGTGTTGCCCACGCCACTGATGAACATCATCAACGGTGGCACACATGCAGACAACGGCCTTGAGTTTCAGGAGTTCATGATTGTGCCGGTAGGCGCGCCATCGTTCTCGGAAGCGCTTCGTGCAGGCGCCGAGATCTTCTACGCACTCAAGAAGGAGCTGAAGAGCCGCGGGCTTACGGTTGCGGTGGGCGACGAAGGTGGATTCGCACCACGTTTGGGTCGCAACGAAGACGCACTCAGCGTGATCGCCACGGCCGTGGAGTCGGCCGGCTACAAGCTGGGCGTCGATGTGGCTTTGGGGCTCGATTGCGCCGCAAGCGAGTTCTACGACAAGAAGAATGCAGTCTACACTTACGACAAAAAGCCGCACACGTCCGCGGAGCTGCTGAAGGTGTACGCCGACTTGTGCGCCAAGTTCCCGATCGTGACGATTGAGGACGCTTTTGCCGAGGACGATTGGGCTGCATGGAAGGCCGCGACCGAGCAACTGGGCTCCAAAGTGCAGCTCGTTGGCGACGACTTGTTCGTGACCAACACCGAGCGCCTCAAGCGCGGAATTCAGGGCGGCTATGCCAACGCGATTCTTATCAAGCTGAACCAAATTGGCACGCTCACCGAGACGTTGGAGGCCATGCGTATGGCCAGCGACGCGGGCTACCGCAGCATTGTCAGTCACCGCAGTGGCGAGACCGAAGACAGCTTTATCGCCGACTTGGCGGTGGCCACCAACGCAGGCCAGATCAAAACGGGCAGCCTAAGCCGCTCTGACCGTGTTGCAAAGTACAACCAATTGCTTCGTATCGAATACGAGCTGGGCGCCGGCGCCGTGTACGCGGGCCGCAACGCTTTCCGGCAATAGGGCTCCTGCCGGCGGGCACCGTTGACGGCCAGCGGACCCTTTTTACTGCTTGCAGGCGCTGGTAAGAGCGCCGCACACGCCCTGGCTGCAGACGATGTTGTCTCCGGCGCATTCGGCATCAGAGATGCACGCTTGGTCGATTGCGAGTTCGGGCAAGCAAGCTCGCCATCCGCCAGCAATTCTGCAAGTGCTTCCGGTTTCGCACTGGTCGACGACATCGCACCCTAGGCCGGTTGCAACGCCCACTTGTGCTGCGCGACATTGCAGTGTGGCGGCGTCACAAGCGAGGCCGGAGGCGCATGCGGTTTCCTTGCAAGATGCACCGATCGCGGGGCGCGGGCCGCATTGCCGACCCGTCGCAGAGCTTGTGCAGTACACGTTCCCGCCTTCGTCGCAGTCGATATCGGCCATGCACGCGGCGCCGACCAACTGAGGGCGAATGCATCGACCGCCGCCGCCGCAGACCATCCCCGTGTCGCAAGAAGCGCCCGCAATCTTGCAAGGCTGTCCAACAGACTTGACGCTGCGGGCGACACAAATGCCGCTTGCATCGCAGAGGCGCTGAGGCCCGCAAAAGTCATTCTCTGGGCTGCAGGCAGCACCGAGTGGGATGGGATCTACGCACAGACCACAGGTGTCTGCGAGGGCGCTACAGACGCCGCTTTGGCACTCTGAGGCCACTTGGCATTCGCTCAAGGTCGCACCCGAGCCGCGCATTTGATTGAACTGGCAGCTCGGCGAAGGCTCGCCGCAAACGCTGGAGAGCGAAACCACGCATCCCGTGATGGCCTGAAGCAAGGCGTCGGGCGAACCCGACTGCCGGAACTGAAAGTTGACACGCGTGGCGAGGGCGTTGACGTCTTTAGGCGCCATCACAAGCCCACTACAGCGCCGCGCGTAGCCGCTTCGGGCGTAGGCATAGGGCAGGCCTGGCTCGTCAGCAAAGGAGGCGAGAACCCCATTCACAAGGACATTTGCTTCACCAACTTGTGCGTCTGTCGCACCGGCATCGCGTGCAGGTACAACGACAGTCAGGGACGATGTGCTGCCGCCCGCTTCAAGGCGAAAACCACATGCAAGCAGGGTTGATGCGGCAATCCATGTCGTGGCAAAAAGAGACTTGTGCATCAAGCACAACGGTACGCGGCGTTGGGGCAGAGATGCAACGCGTGCATGAGCGATCAGACGTCCAATCGTAAGCAAAAATAGAGATATTTGGTCAGTGTCGCAAAAATGATGCGGCCGCTTGGGGCTCACATCCTTGAGGGCAGCAAGAGCACCGGGAAGAGGCCGCCAATGGCGCAGCGCCAACAGAGCCTTCAGTGGCGAAGACGTTTTGCCGCGGCATCAAGCGCCACATCAACCCATAGGGTGCTTACGCCGCCTTTGCTTTCGCCCGCCACCACCGAGCGGCACGTCAATCGCGCGGGTGTTTCTTCAAGCGTGCCGTCGTTTGCATACAAGCGATTCAGGGCGGCCGCTTTGCTTGCGCCACGCGCGATGAGATGCGTGGTGTCAGCATGCAACAGCACGCTGGGGCCCAAGCTCAGTCGGGCTTCACGTGAGCCTTTGCTTGATACATCCACCACGTACGCGGTGCTCCCCGTCAGACCGTCGCCAGGAAACAGAGATGCCGTGTGGCCGTCGTCGCCCATCCCAAGCACTACAATATCCAAAGGCAGCCATCGTGCGATGGTGCGGGCGTAGGCCTTTGCCGCTGCGAAGTCGTCCAACACACTGTCCATCCAAAGACCACGGGCCCCACGCTCGAGCGCTGGCGCCATCGCACGCCGAATCATCGCCGCATTGCTACGCGGATCATTCATGGGAACCACGCGCTCATCTACTTGTAGAATGCATATACAATCCCAAGGAAGATCCATGGCTGCAAGTGCCGAATAAACGGGCTCTGGCGTGCTGCCGCCCGAAAGCGCGAGCGAGACGGATCGATTCTTGGCACCAAGCAGCGTGTGCAAATCCAGCGCGAGTCTTGCCGCGATCTGCTGAGCCCAGCCGTCGTCGTTCATGAGTTGCACGTTGGCTGTTGTTGCAACGCTCATGGACGTCGCCACGATCGGCCATCGCGCGTGATGAGGTCATCGGCGCTTTCAGGCCCCCATGTGCCAGCCTCGTAAGCGGGTGGCGGCGTGCCTTCATATGCACGCCACGCCTCACGGATGCGGTCAACAAAGCGCCATTGCTGCTCTACCTCATCGTCGCGCGTGAAGAGCGTGGCGTCGCCTCGAAGGGCGTCGAGAAGCAGACGCTCGTAAGCCTCGGGCGTGTTGCCGCCAAAGGCACTGCCGTACTCGAACTCCATCGCCATGTTGCGCAGCACGGTCTTCGACCCGGGCTCTTTGGTATAGAACCGCAAGGCAATTTGCTCGTTAGGCTGGATGCGAATGGCGAGCACATTGGGGGCAATGCCGCCATCAGGCGTGGAGAACAAGCGGTGAGGCAAGCGCTTGAACTGCAGCGCAATCTCGGTCACACGATGCGGCAAGCGCTTGCCAGCGCGCACGTAAAACGGCACACCGCCCCAACGCCAGTTGTCCACAAAGAGACGCAGCGCGACAAATGTTTCCACCTCCGATTTGAGGCTGACGTTGGCCTCTTTGACATACGCGATGGCTGGGTTTGGCTTGTCCTCGTGGGCGGCATCCGTGTATTGTCCACGCACCACATTGCGTGCGACGCCGCTTGGATCGAGCGGGCGCAAGCACCTGAGGACGCGTACTTTTTCGTCCCGCACATCGTCGGCGCTGAGTGAGATTGGAGCCTCCATGGCCGTAAGCGCCAAGAGTTGAAGCGCATGGTTTTGTACGACATCGCGGAGCAGCCCTGTTTGCTCAAAGAAGGCGCCGCGTGTTCCTACGCCAATGTCCTCCGAGACTGTAATCTGCACATTGTCGATGTGCTCGCGGTTCCATAGAGGCTCGAACAAGCTGTTGGCAAAGCGAAACACGAGCAGGTTTTGAACGGTCTCTTTGCCTAGGTAGTGGTCAATCCGAAATATCTGAGATTCGTCGAATGCCTCTCGCAGGCTGGCATTTAGCGCCTTGGCTGACGCAAGGTCTGCGCCGAAGGGTTTCTCGACAACCACCCGGCAGATGGTCGGAGGCACCTCCGACATATGCCGTAGATCGGCATCGGTGTGCTTGGAGGTGAGGTTGTTTTGCTTGAGGCCCATGAGAATGGCTGGCGCAACGGCCGGGGGCACCGCGAGATAGAAAAGCCGTGTGGAAGACGAAGAATCATCGGACTCGAACGCATGAAGTAGCGTATCAAGTCTCGAAAATTCACTGATATTGTTAAAGTCGAGGTCCAGAAAATGCATCCGGCCCTCAAGCTGAGTCCAGAGAGCATCGTCCAAGGGGCGGCGCGAATGCGTGGCGACGGACGCGCGCATCTCTGACGCAAAGGTCGCGTCATCCCAAGATGAGCGAGCAACACCCACAATGTGTGTGTCGAGGGGCAGCTTGCCATCAAGCAGCAAGTTGTAGAGTGCAGGGAAAAGCTTGCGCCGCGTCAGATCTCCGGATGCGCCGAAGACCACCACCGTGCACGATTTGCCTAGCGCTCCTGTTTGAACGATGGGTGGCGGCACCGGCATAGAGTGTGAGCTCATGGTTTGTTGCCCCCCGATGAGGTCACTGCGTGTCCACCAAATTGATTGCGTAGTGCAGACAAAAGCCGCAGACCGAAGCCGCGCTCGTTGCGCGAGTTGAAGCGTGCGAACAACGCCGCTGCGATGGTTGGCAGCGCGACCGCACGGCGTACACCCTCCTCCACCGTCCATCGCCCTTCGCCGCTGTCGGTGACATAGGGCGCGACTTTGTCGAGGCTCGCGTCCTCTTTGAGCGCGCGTTCGGTGAGCTCTAAGAGCCACGATCGCACCACACTTCCGTGATTCCAAAGTGCGGCAATTTGTCCCAAATCGTAGCTAAAATCCCCGGCTTTGAGCAGCTCGAAGCCTTCCGCATACGACTGCATCATGGCGTATTCGATGCCGTTGTGAATCATCTTGGCGTAGTGCCCCGCGCCCGAGGTGCCCAAGTAGGCAAGCGCCTCGGGGCCCGCCAGATCGCGGAGCAGCGGCAACACGTGATCGTAAGCCTCACGCGGCCCACCGACCATCAGGCAGTAGCCATTCTGCAATCCCCACACGCCGCCCGAGGTGCCGGCATCCAGCATGTGAACACCCTTCGCGGCGAAGTTAGCCGATCGCGCTTGGCTTTCGGTGTAGCGCGAATTGCCGCCCTC
>JAYWGD010000002.1:0-10501 GCA_043778435.1 Myxococcales bacterium
GTCATGCCGCCCACGAGCACCACTTGCTGAATATCTGCAGTTTGCATCTTTGCGTCCGCAAGTGCTTTTTTGCAGGGCTCGATGGTGCGCTCGATCAAGCTTTCGACGAGTGTTTCAAGAGCACGGCGTGTCAACGTGCGCTCGATATGCAGCGGCACCCCGGTAGGCGACTGCGCAAGAAACGGCATATTAATGGCCGTTTCATTCATGCTGGAAAGCTCGTGCTTGGCTCGCTCCGCGGCCTCCTTGAGGCGCTGCAGGGCAAGACGATCTTTGCGCAAATCCACGCCATGCTCTGCGGCAAAGTCATCAGCCAGCATATTTACCAGAGCGCTGTCAAAGTCCTCGCCGCCCAGGTGCGTATCACCATTGGTGGAAAGTACACGAAAGGTGCCGCTCGAGATGTCGAGCACCGAAACGTCGAAGGTGCCGCCACCGAGGTCGTAGACGACCACACGTTCGGCTTCGTTCTTGTCGATGCCGTAGGCCAGTGCTGCAGCCGTTGGCTCGTTGACAATACGTTTGACATCGAGGCCTGCCAGCTTGCCGGCATCGCGCGTCGCTTGGCGTTGCGCATCATCAAAGTAGGCGGGCACCGTGACCACGGCCTCAGAGACGGTTTCTCCAAGAAACGCTTCTGCAGTGGCTTTCATGGCGCGCAGCACCTCTGCGCTCACCTCGGGCGGCGACATGCGGCGGCCATCCACCTCGACCCACGCATCGCCGTTGTCGGATTCCACCACACGAAAAGGCGCCAACTCCGCAAGCTTGGCGACTTCAGGGGCGAAAAATTTCTGCCCCATCAAACGCTTAACCGCAAACAGCGTGCGCTCTGGCTGGGTGCTCGCTTGTCGTCGTGCGGATTGCCCGACCAGTGTCTCGCCGCTTTTGCCGTACGACACGACCGAGGGCGTCGTGCGGGCGCCTTCAGCGTTGGGAATGACCTTGGTGTCGTAGCTGCCGTCGGCAAGCCGCTCCACAATGGCCACGCAAGAATTGGTGGTACCGAGATCGATACCAATAATGGGGCCATGGGCCATGGCTCAACCCATCGCCTTCGCGACAACCACCATGGCCGCGCGTATCAGGCGGTCACCCTGCACATAACCCGGCTGCACTTCGGCGATAACGGTACCCGGCGCGTGCTCCTCCGTTTCCACTTGGCTGATCGCTTCCTGAAACTGCGGGTCGAAGGGCTCGCCCACTCCTGGCGTTCGCCGGATGCCTGCTTTGCCCAACGTGTCGGAAAACTGTCGGAGCACCAGCGAAAGACCTTCTGCGACCGCTGCCACTTCGGTGGCAACTTCTGCGCTTTTGAGAGCTCTTTCTAGGTTGTCAAAGACGGGCAAAAAGTCTTTGAGCAAGCCAGTTTGCCCCGACTTAAACGCGTCCTCCACCTCTTTGCGCGAACGTTTGCGCACGTTGTCCAGATCCGCCAGCGTGCGCAGCAGTTGATCTTTGTACTTTGCAGCTTCTTCAGTTGCACTCTGCAACGACACATCGGCTGCGTTGAGGCCGCTTGGCTGCTCACTGTTTGCCTCCATACCGCGCACGGTGTCCGCATCGCTGGCTGGGGCTTGGCTCGGTGAGCTACCCTGCGTGTCGTCTGAATCTCGTGTGGAGTCCTGCGCGTCATTCATAGCATCCAAGATGGTACCCGGCTGATGAAGCCCACGTCAATTACGCGTCGTCGCTCTCGGTCGCGCCGCCCTTGGACAAAGTTCCACCCGCTGCCGCCATCAAGTAGGCCTCTACAAAGGGATCCAAGTCGCCTTCAAGTACGCCGTCCACATTGCCCGTTTCGTGACTGGTGCGCAGATCCTTGACCAAGCGATACGGCGCAAGCACGTAGCTGCGAATCTGTGAGCCCCACGTATTGTTGCTCTTGGAGTCTTGATAGGCGGTGTTGGCGGCCTCCCGCTTTTGCAGTTCCATTTCGTAGAGGCGCGCTTTCATCATGGTGAGGGCCAGCGCGCGGTTTTGGTGCTGTGATCGCTCCGCTCTGCACACGACCATGATGCCTGTTGGAAGGTGACGCATGCGTACGGCGGTCTCGACCTTGTTCACGTTCTGGCCGCCTTTGCCGCCAGCGCGCATGGTCGTGGTTTCGAGATCTTCGTCTTTGATGACAATGTCGATTTCGTCCTCGATGTTTGGCGTCACTTCAACCGCCGCGAAAGAGGTTTGCCGACGCGCATTCGAGTCAAAAGGGGAAATGCGCACCAAACGATGTACACCGCTCTCAGCCTTGAGGTGGCCATACGCGAACTCGCCCGACACGGCGAACGACACGCCGTCGATGCCGTAGTCGTCGCTGTCTTGGTAGTCCAAAATCTCAGTCTTCCAGCCACGTCGGTCGCACCAACGCATGTATTGACGCATGAGCATCTGCGCCCAATCGCGCGCGTCAGTACCGCCGGTGCCGGGGTGAATGCTGACAATCGCGCCCGCGTGATCGACCTCGCCAGACAACATGCGTTTGAGCTCGCTCTTTCGAACGCGAGCGCTCAAATCTGGCAACCCTGTCTCGATCTCCGACTGTGCCGTCTCGTCCTTTTCTGCCACGGCCATCTCTAGGAGCTCGGCGCTGTCATTGACCTCGCTCTCCAGCTTCTCGAAGCCCTCAACCGTTTGCTCATAGGCCGAGCGCTTGCGGCTCACCACCTGTGCTTTTTTGGCGTCATCCCAAAAACCTGGGGCGAGGCTTTGGTCGTTCAGACGCGCGATTTCGTTTTTAAGGCGAGCGAGGTCAAAGATGCCCCCTTAGCGTCGTAAGGCGCCTTTGAAGGTCCGAAAGTTCGTTGCGAATGTCCGCGAGCATGGCCAGTTCTGTACTCTGGCGCGCGATAGAAACCAAAAAAAAACGCTCTCCCGATACGGGAGAGCGCCGAGAACCCAAAGGGTTCTGTTGGCCTACTTTTTTGGAGCTGGCTTGACGACAGCTTTTCCCTTGGCAGGAGGAGCTTTTGCGTCAGCAGCGGCCTTCTCGGAGGCAGCCTTTGCGTCAGCAGCAGCCTTGGTGTCAGCAGCTGCCTTGTCGGCAGCAGCCTTGTCGGTTGCAGCCTTTGCGTCAACAGCAGCCTTTTCGGCTGCGAGCTTGTCGGCAGCGGCCTTATCGGCAGCTTCCGTAGCGGCTTTCTGCTCAGCCGTGACGGTGGCAGGGGTGGTAACTTCGGGCTCATTGCCGCCGCAAGCTGCGACGAGGACAAGCGAAACGATGGAGAGCATTTTGGTCGTGTTCATGCGCGGCCAATTAAGCGTGCATTTCGCCTGCGCGCAACGAAATATTTCGCGAAGCGTTAAAAGCACGCCTTAGAGTGGCAAAAAATGATCGGAAAGCTCACCGGGCTCGTGGCAAATCAACAAGCGGACGGAAATCTCATCCTCGACATTGGAGGCGTGGGCTACGACGTGAATTGTCCACTGGGCACCCTTGGGAAGGTAAAGCGTGATGCTTCCCAGCGCGTCAGCCTGTGGATTCACACCCATGTTCGCGAAGATGCCTTGGTCCTCTATGGTTTTGCATCTGAGGAAGATCGCGCAGGGTTTCGGGCTGTAGTGGCCATCAGTGGGATTGGTCCGAAGTCGGCCATTTTGATCCTGAGCGCTCTTGATGCTGGCGAGCTCGCCTCGGCCATCGAAGGAAACGAGCTGGCGCGCCTGACCTCGATTCCGGGCATCGGAAAGAAGACAGCCGAGCGCATGGTGCTCGAGCTGAGGGGCAAGCTGTTGGCGCTGCTCGGCGGCGGTGCGCGCACCGGGCTGCCCAAGGAGGCCATCGTGCCACGCGGCAGCATCGTAGAAGTCGCGCTCATCAATCTTGGCTACAAGCCAGCAGAAGCGGCGCGTGCCGTCGCGGCACTTGGAGATCGCGGCATGCAGACAGAAGATGTGGGCAGCTTGGTACGTGAAGCGCTGCGACACCTACAGAAGTAGTGTAGTGAGCGCGCGATCGGAAGCGGCGACGAATCTCGAAAGTGACCCCCCTTAGATGACGGAAGCAAACTCAGAGCACATGGTTCCTTTGCACGCGTCGCTAGGCGGCTCGCGAGGCTGCATCGAAGTGGTGTGTGGATCGATGTTCAGCGGCAAGACGGAAGAGCTCATTCGTCGCGTCAAGCGTGCGACCTACGCCCGCCAACCCGTGCAGCTTTTTAAGCCGCGCGTAGACAACCGCTACGACGATGTCAAAGTGGTGACGCACGAGGGCATGGGCCTGGATGCCGTACCCGTAGCGAGCGCCGCAGAACTGCTGTCTTTGGTCGATGTAGAACGCACGCGTATTGTGGGAGTCGACGAAGTGCAGTTTTTTGAGGCCGACATCGTGGACGCATGCGAGCAGCTCGCCAACCGTGGGATCCGCGTCATCGTAGCAGGCTTGGATCAGGACTATTTGGGCAAGCCTTTTGGCCCTATTCCCGCACTGATGGCCATCGCGGAGTTTGTTACAAAACTGCACGCGGTATGCGCCAAGTGCGGCGCCAATGCGTGTCGCTCACAACGCATCACAGCCAATGAGGGCCAGCTCTTTGTCGGCGGCGCGGCCTCGTATCAAGCACGCTGCCGCAGCTGTTACGTGCGTGGTGTACTCGCGGAAGAATAGGCATTCATTCACCAGTTTTTTCGCGCGCAAAAGAGCTTGACGCCCACCTAAAAAAGGGAGCGCCGCGCTGGCGATTCAAACGTGTGAGTTGCGGTTCAGCGAACCCAGAGCGTCAGGACCTGCCCGGCCAACTGGCCGCCGACCGCCGAATTCAGGTAGAACGGGATGAGATTTTGGCTGGAGGGGGCCTTGTGCCCACCGCAAAAAATAGCAATCGCCTGGATCTCCGTCGAGCGCAGCGTTGCCTCGCGCATCAAGTGTCAGGCCACCAAAGGCCGAACAGCCGGTTTGCCGTGCAGGCGACATCGTGACACCCGTCAGACCAGGCGCTGGGCCATCCCTAAGGGCAACGGGGTTGTCGTTCTGCGTCCAACGCACAAATCAAATACCCTGGAAATCAAGCTAAACGTTGAAGGTGGAGCCCACCTTGAGCGCGCCAATCCTATTCAGGATTGAGTCATTGCCAAAGTTCGGGGTCCCCACACCGCTAAGCCAGTCCTCGACGAGAAGAAAGCCTGGCGCGACCGCCACATTTTGATTCAGGAGCTGCGTCCAGCCTCCACCGTCCGTCGTCATGTCGCAGTACACATTGGTCGCCGTGCCGCCCAAGTTGATGCTGTAAGTGTCGGAAGCAAGCCTAGGGCCTCCGATATGGAGCATGTTGCAGCTCGTCGCCGCGGCACAAGCACGTCCCGTGCAGACGTAGCTGTTGCAGTCTGCAGGGACCGTGCATGCCTTGCCAAGTGCACACTTGCCGCAGGTACCGCCGCCGCAATCAGAGCCGCTCTCAGTGCCGTTCTTGATCCGGTCGGTGCACGTCGGTGCAGGAGGTCCGGCATCCGGAGCGCCGGAGTCTACTTTTGGCGAACCAGCGTCGAGCACTGTCGTGCCAGAGTCGGTTTTGGGCGTGCTGCTGTCGATTGCGGCACCGCTGTCGGTGATCGCGGTGCCGCCGTCGACAACTGGCGTGCTGCCGTCTACACCGAGGACGCTGCCGTCTGCTTTGGGAGGCACCGAACCGTCTTTGCCCGTGTTGGAGATCACGCCGCTGTCGTTGTCTTCGCCAATGGGCTCGACGATCACATCGGTGCTGCTGCACGCCATGGAGACGGCACATGTGGTCGCAAGCAACGAGCTGTATCGTTTGATGCTCATGAGAGTCTTTCTGAGTGGGAGTCTTGTCGCCCGAGGAGAGATGTCATGTGATGGCGACGTGAGTGCGAAGCACGCTTTTACAGAGGGCAGGCCACAGCCTATTGAAGGCTCAAACACATGCAAAATATGCCGCTTAAAAGCATCGGGCCTCTTACAGTGTGTGTGGGGGGGAGGCCCAATGCTCAAGCCAAAAAAGCTTTCTACTTTTCCATCATCTCTTTCATGAGGGCGTCATCATCGTCCTTGGTCGGAGTTGCTTTCACCGCCGGCTTGGCGCCTACTTTGGTGGGGCCGTCCGACTGCATGTTCTTCATCAGCTCGTCGTCGCTGTCCTCGGCTCCGGCCGCAGGAACGGCTGCCGCAGCGGCGGGCTCGTCTTTGACGGGTAGCTTTCCGTCGGGGTAGGCCTTGATATCTGCATCGGTGCAGGGCAGCGGATTGGTGGGGTCGTATTGCACGCACTCGAGCAGCCACGCTTCACGTGGTGTCTCGCCGCGCGCAAGAGCCTTCTCACGCTCGGCAGCGATGCGACCTTTCGCGGCGACGGTCGAGATGCTCGGGATGTAACTCACCATGAGCAAGGCCGCTGTGAGCAAACCCAAGAACGGCAAGATGGGGCGATACAATCGCGTAGGCGCCACGTTGAAGCGGAAGCCCGCGATAAACAGGTTCAAGCCCAATGGAGGCATGCAATAGGCAAGCTCCAAGTTGATGAGGAAGATCATGCCCACATGGAAGGGGCTGAGATGAAAACGCGCCGCAAAAGGCATCAGCAAAGGCACCGCGACAAAGATGGCGCTGAACCCCTCCATCACCATGCCGAGTACCAACAAAAATACGTTCATTCCGAGCAAAAATTGCCAGGATTTGTCGAGGCCCATGTTGAGCATGGCGTTCAACACTTGATCGGGGATCTTCTCCTGCACCACGTAGTTCACGAGAGCGTTGGCCATCGTGAGAATGAGGATGACTGCGCCCGCCATCGACATGGCTGATTTGACGACCGCGACACCATCGCGCCGCAGAGAGATGTCTTTGTAGACCAACGTCTCCACAATGAGCGTGTAAAATACAACGAGTCCAGCGCTCTCGTCGATGGGGCGTCCAAGCACGGCAATCGAGACCCCCAGGATGACGGGAATCATCAGCTCCCACTTGAGATCGTTCGTGGCGAGCAACAGCTCGCGAATCGAGAAGCGTGTACGTGGCACGTTCTCTTTCACGCCCACGTAGATTGAATAGACCATGAACAGCGCGAGCACCAAGAGCCCTGGCACCAGCACAGCCTGGCTTGCCACGTTGGTGTCCACGTGCGCCACCAATGCATAAATGAGCAGTGGCAAAGAAAGCGGAAGCAGCAACCCTAGCGAGCCACCCGAGGTGAGCAAACCAAGCGAAAACCGGTCGGAGTATCCTTGTTTTTTGAGCGCCGGGAGCAGCAAGCCACCGATGGCGATGATGGTTACGCCGCTACCTCCCGTGAGCAGCGTAAACACTGCGCTCGTAACGACGCACACGATGGCCAACCCGCCCGGCAACCAGCCCAACAGCGCGCTCGCAAAACGGACCAAACGTTCGGCCGTTTTGGCGCGCGCCAGCACGTAGCCCAAGAATGTGAACAGTGGAATGGTCACCAAGATGGGCGAGCCCGCAAAGTGATCGTCGAGCACACGCGGCGCCACAAATCGCACGTGGTGAAAGTTCACATCGGCATGCCTGAGCCACGACACGACGCTTGCGCCGCCCATGACCGCAAACAATGGAGCGCCCAAAAGTGCACACAGAATGATGGCGCCGGCCACCCAAGAGCCACTGAGCAATGCGATGGCCGCGGCCGCACCACCGGCAACCGCAAAGGTTTTGCGCGTGTTGGTGATGTTCAACTTGGGGTCGTGAGATGCGAGGCTCATGGCGACACTCCTTCGCTTGCAACATTCGTGATGGCAGGGTGAGCTGCCTCGATTTCATCGTCGGCGTGTGCGGCGTCGGGGTCGACCGTCACGCGTCCTCCGAGTGCCAGCAACGTGCGAAGTAGAAATCGCAGCCCGATCACGAGCAGGCCCAAGGGGATCACCAGATTAAAGTCGCGGACCAAAATGCCGCTCACTTCTTCGCCGCCACCGGGCATCACGATGCTCGGTGTTTTGTTTTCCGCAACCCGATCTTCGGGCACGACCTGACGAGCGACATCGTCGACCGAGAACCAACGACCCCAGTCTGCGCCTTGGAGCCACGTGTTCCAGTCCGCGCCCGTAAGCGTCTTGTCGTAAGGCTTTCCAATGAGGACGCGCGGTCCCGTTCGAAGGTCCAAACTGGCTTGACGGCCCACCAAAAATAAGTCGCGTCGCATTTCGTGAGCGAGCTTGCCGAGCTCGTCAGCAGCTGTGATTTCGCAACGTTTGGAGACATCGTCAGCACAGGGACCCAAGCGGTCAATGCGGAAGTTTGCGATGGCAATTTGGTCGACGAATCCCCAAGAAGTCACGAAACAAACGGCGGCCGCAACGAGCCATCCAAAGACGGCTACGGGAAGGCGAAAGTTGGGTGTGAGAAAGCGCAAGGCAACGTCGACGTTGATGTGTTTGCCCTTGGCCGTGGCCATGCTGGCCCCCAAGAGAGCGAGACACAATGTGAGGCGCGTGACCAAGCCGCGCGTGCCGCCAAACAGATTGAGCAAAGATGCATTTTGCATCCAGTTGAGCCAATTGGCGAAGTAGCTCGTGCCCGACAAGAGGTTGATGGTCACCCATGTCACCAAAAGGATGACCTCGGCCGCAAGAACGGCGACGCAGAAGCGCTCTTCCCACTTGCCCATGGCTTTGTCGAAGCGTTCAAGTGGGAGGGACCAAGCCGTAGGGGTGGGCGCGTTGTCAGAGCTCATCGAGGAGAATGCTAACTTGAAGCCAGGGGTGACGGACAACAACGCTCGGTCTTCGCCCTCCACTACGTGACGCACTGCGCGCTTCTGAGCGCGCGCTTGTGCAAACTGGCTGGACGCGCAGTCATGAACCCGCGCAAGAACCGGCCGCCCACCGCAGCGCGTTATTGTTGCGTTGGATGGGTTACGCGTCGTTGATCTCGGGCTGCGCAGTGCGTAATCATGTCGCCCTCAGCCAAACGGGTTGCATCAAGCGCACCTTGCTCAATGGTCAACTGAGCGCCACGCGAAAGGCTTCCGCGTCTGTGGATGTTCTGACGGACTACGAACTCGCCAGAAGTGCTGCACAAGGCTCGCTTGCGCAGATGGTCGGCATGCACTCTATCGCGCCCGACAACGAAGACCTTCTCTTTATGCTCACCAAGAGCTGGACGCTTTATGGCTATATCTTCGCGCAAGACGACATGGATCGCGTCGACGAGACAAGTGCAGAATACAAGCTTCACAAGCAGCGTGCGTTTGACGCGTATGCGCGCGCCACGGCCTACAGCAAGGAGCTTATCGCGCTGCACGAAGACGGGTACGCTGAAGCTCGCAAGAACAACCCAACACTGCGTGCTTGGCTGGACGACAAGTTCGACGACAAGGAAGACGCGGCTCCGTTGTTCTGGACGGCTTATGCAGAATTTGCTCGCATCACATTGTCCAAAGACGACCCCGCCGCAGTGGCAGAGTTGTTTGTTCCCGTGGCGTTGATGGAGCGATCGATGGCCTTGGATCCAGACTATTTTAGCAGCAATTCCTTGGTCGCCCTGGGCAGCTATCACGCGCGCTCAGCCGGTGCTGAACCCGAAGAGGCCAAGAAGATGTTCGAGCTGGCGCTACAAAAGACAGAGCGCAAGGCGTTGCTCACGCAGCTCGCTTACGCTCGATCTTACGCATGCGTGATGCAGGATAGACCATTGCATGATGCACTCATCAAAGAAGTGCTCAGCACCCGCATTCCTGTAGACAGCAAGTTCGGCATGGCAAACACCATTGCGCAGCGTCGTGCGCGTCGCGCCATCGAGCCTGCCGGTCTTGTGGCATGTGGATTTGATCCTAAAGTAAAGACGGACATCGGCGCCGACCCGGACGACTTTATGGCCGACGAAGCGCCGGTCGCCAAACCTACCCAAGTGGTGCCCGCCAAACCCATGGAGGCCGCTGCCTTGCCTGCCCCCGCAGCACCCTCGCTTTTGCCAAAACCCGCTGCTGTGGCCAAACCAGCCATCAAGCCACCAGCAAAAAAGAAGTGAATGTTCGGAACGACGCCTCCGTCGGACCCGTTGCGAATGACGTCCAGTGAGCTCACGTGGTGTCCAAACCACCGCGAGCTCGATCAACAAGCATCTCCGAAGGAGTCTCCAGTCATGAATCAGAAGTTCTACGCGTTCGTTGCCATCGTTTTCGCCGCTGTCACGGCCTCTGCCGAAGCACATGCCGACCCAATCGTGCTGAAAATTGGCACCTTGGCGCCCGCGCAGTCACCTTGGGGCAAGGTGTTCAAGACCTGGTCCGAGGGCCTCAAGAAGCGCACCGAAGGCAAGCTCGAGCTGCAGTTTTTTTGGAATGGCACGCAGGGCGACGAGATCGCCATGTCCGCCAAGATTCGCAATGGCCAGCTTGATGGCGCTGCCTTCACCGCAACGGGCCTAGGCCAGTTCAACCGCGACGTGCTCGCACTGCAGCTTCCAGGCGTTGTGGGTAGCGACTGGGCCAAACTCGACCGCGCTCGTGATGCCGTGAGGCCCTTGCTTGAGCCAGAGTTCGCAAAGCAGAAAGTCACACTTCTGGGTTGGGGCGACGTCGGTATTGCGCACCTG
>JAYWGD010000003.1:0-3400 GCA_043778435.1 Myxococcales bacterium
GACAAACTTTTTTGGATCGAATTTGCCATCACTGCGGCTACATCCATCCCAAGAAAAGGCCTCAACGAGTTGCTCCAACGAGAAGATCTCCTGGTCGCCATAGCCCCAACCAAAGCGCGCCAAATAGTTGAGCACACCCGCCGGCGTGTAGCCTGCGTCGCGGTACTCGAACACACCTACGGCTCCGTCTCGCTTGCTAAGCTTGGCTCCTTTTTGGTTCAGCATCATAGGCAAGTGCGCAAACTCTGGCACCTTGGCGCCCAAGGCCTCATAGAGCAAAATCTGCGGCGGCGTGTTGATCATATGGTCTCGGCCTCGCGCAACCAACGTGATCCCCATCGTGATGTCGTCGACCACCGCCCCAAAGTTGTAAAGCGGAATGCCGTCGGCGCGCATCAACACAAAGTCTTGGTTCTCGACATTGGGCGTTCGCACTTCACCAAACACCTTATCGACATAAATGACCTCTCCCTCATTGGGTGCTTTGAAACGGACAACATGACGCGTGTCTGCACGCACATGCTTGTCGCGACACGTGCCCGGGTACTTGAATTGCGCCTTCGGGTCGGCGGCCCTTCGCGCCTCTCGTTGAGCGTCGAGCTCTTCCTTCGTGCAGGCACATCGGAAGGCTTTTTGCTCGTCCACAAGCTTGTCCGAAAACTGCTTGTACAGTGCAAGTCTCTCCATTTGACTGTAGGGCGCGTGCGGCCCACCGACCTCGGGCCCCTCATCCCACGTGAGTCCCAACCAACGGAGAGAATCGAAGATCACCTGACGGCTCTCAGGCGTGGATCGCTCTTGGTCGGTGTCTTCGATGCGCAGCACAAACGTGCCGCCGGTCTTTCTAGCCCAAAGCCAATTGAACAGCGCGGTGCGCACGCCACCAATGTGCAAATAGCCGGTAGGAGAAGGAGCAAAACGTACGCGAACAGTCATGGGTCCGGGCAGTACCAAGGCCGGCCAGCGCTGTCATCAAACGACGTTACAACGCTGTCTCAGATTGCATCAAACCAAGCACGCGCTTTCTTATAGGTTTGAATCTGAAGACCAAAGCCACCAGGCTCGGTGCTCGCACAAGCGGCGGTCACGCCGAGACCAACGTAGGGCGTGTAGGTGTAAATTGCAGCTGTGGCGGCATTGGTTGGCGTCACGTTGCAGCCTTTGCCGCCACCGCGGAGTGGGTCCAAGGTCTTGGTCGTTCGGCCAATGAGATAGCCGTAGTCCTGGCTGCGGAGTGTGCTGCCATTGATGGCGTATTTGCCGGCGCGAATGTTGTCCATATAGCTTCGAAACTGTCGCGCTGTGTTGATGATTTGCACGTCAAACCCCTTGTATGCAGGGTTACAGGAGCCCGGGCAACCGAAGCTTGTGGCGTAGGGAATTTTTGATGTCCACTTGGTGCTCGTGATGAGCTGCGTCTCGGTTTGAATGCGCGCCACCATGAACACCGGCGAAATGCCATTCTTGATCGACTCTTCCACGATGATGGCCGCGGCGGTTCGGCCGTTGATGCTGTAGGTGGAAAGCGGCCCGCGCTGACTCTCCAAGACCTTCTGCACGTCTTGGGCACTGACCAACTGATCGCCCTCCAAATCGCTGTCGGCAAACAAGCTGTTGGCATTGCTGTAGCCCAAGCGGCGAAGCTCATCACCGCTCCCGTCGTCTGCGACGCCACTCTCCGTGGACTCCGCATCCACGGCGCAGCCCGAAAGAGCGCCCGCGAGCATCAAGCCTGCCCAAAGTGTACGTGCTGACCACAATTTGGTGTCCATACACTTCGCAAAGCAATTTCCGTACCAGCTCGTTGCGCCGCGCTGAGGCCTACGAGCGACAGAACGAACAAAACCCCCGTCAAAACATATGTTCTACAACCATTCGCCAAACGCATAGGCGGCGGCGCGTGCGCGCAGAGACACCTCTGGGCTCGTCTTTGAGAGCCACTCGGCGATGCCTTGAACATTGCAGCCTGCAATCATTTGCTCCCGCACATCGGCCGAGCCGGTCAGCAAATCTAAAGCGGGAATGTCGCTGACAAATTCGTACGTCTCGGTTCGGAACACAAAATGCTCGGGCCATAGCTCGTGCGCTGCTGCGACGAGGGCCGCGAATGTCGCTACGGGCAAAAAGCTTTGAGCATCTGTCACATGAATCTCCACACCACCACAGATATGCTTGGCGTGCTTGTGAAAGGTGGGCTCGAAGCTCAGGGGTCGGAACACCACGCCGGGCAGAGAGCAGAGAGCGAGCTTGTGCTTGAGGGCATGGCCATTCACCCAAGGCGCGCCCGTGATCTGAAAAGGCTTGGTGGTGCCGCGCCCGTCCGAGAGATTGGTGCCCTCGAGCAAACAGCCGCCGGAGTACACAACGGCGGTGTCGCGCGTGGGCATGTTTGGCGAGGGAAATACCCACACGCCATCGCCCTCTTCGCAGCGTATCACCCGCAGATCGCCGCGACGGCCCTCGTACAAACTCAGCTGCCACGCGACGATCTCGCCCAAACTCAGGCCGTGGCGAATGGGCACAGGCTCCAAGCCAACGAACGACAAGAAGCCTGCACTCTGCACGCGTCCCTCAAAGCGCTCCGCCCCCAAAGGATTGGCGCGATCGAGTACCAGCACATCCACCCCACAAGCAAAGGCCCGACGCGCAGCCAACACCGCGGTCCAAACGAACGTGTAATAGCGAGACCCCACATCTTGCATGTCGACCACAAGTGTCTGAATTCCCTCAAAGTCTTCGTCTTTGGGAATCAAATCTTCGAACCGTGCACCATACAAGCTTCTGACTCGTACGCCGTCAGCGTTTCGGGCGTCGTCTACGGCATCCATGTCTTGTGCTTCACCGGCGATGCCATGCTCCGGGCCAAGCAGCATCGCGGGCCGAAGGCCGCGACCAGCAAGCGCATCGTAAGCATGCACATAGTCTTGCGTCACCGACGCGGGATGACACAGCAGGGCGAAGGGGCCAGCCGCCAAACGAGCGAGCTCGCTCGGCGACTGCAGAAGACGGTCCAAACCAGAACGTGCAAACATGATGCAGATTACACGTAGGAGCGCGCGTGATTGACGATGAACTCAAGCGCCACTTTGTTCTGGCCGCCCTCGGGCACGATGATGTCGGCAAAGCGCTTAGAAGGCTCCACGAAGGCAATGTGCATGGGGCGCACCGTCTCGTAGTACTGCGTCCGCACTTGGGTAAAGCTGCGCCCCCGGCTCTCGAGATCGCGGCGAATGCGGCGCATCAAGCGAATGTCAGCATCGGTGTCGACGAAAATTTTGACGTCGAACTGTTTGCGGAGTGCCGAATCGGCAAGTACCAAAATGCCTTCGACGATGATCACGGGACACGGCTCGACTCTGGCTCCTTGAGCGATGCGATCGTGGGTCGAAAAGTCGTACGA
>JAYWGD010000004.1:0-3395 GCA_043778435.1 Myxococcales bacterium
CATGACGCGACGTTTTTTGGCTCTTTCATGTTGTGTGATTGTCCTCAGTGCATGCGGCAAACCCGCAACGCCAGCAACCAGCACGGCGCCCACTGCTCAGGCCTCTGCCGCCACGCTCGCCACGCTCACCAGGGATTGGCCGCAGCATGCAGGACGACGAGCTTGCAGCTCGCTTCTCGGTGGGGGTGGCGGCGGTCAACCGCCTTTTGCGGCGCCATCGCGAGACGGGGGAGCTTCTTCCGAAGCCTCATTGTGGCGCGCCTTCGACAACTCGAGCCAAAGAAAAAACCCAGCAAAGCCAAAGGCTCTGTGGCGCGCGCGCAGAGGATGGATGACAGCGACGCACTTTTGGAAGGCATCTCGGAGCACGATGGCAACAACGAGCTCGGTACACTTATGCAGCAGTACTCGGGGCGATCTGCGGTGGAGGACAGCTTGCAAAGCCGGCGCGGCCTTGCGGAGAACGGCGCCAAGAGCAAAGCCCAAGCGCGTACGTTGAGCGCCAAAAAGCTCGTGCAGATTGCACACACTCCCCGCGACTATGGCGCGCTGCTGCGGGCCGCGGGTAGCCCCAAGGCCGTAATGTCGCCGTTGGCCGCCGCAACTCCGGCAGATGCCTTGGTCATCGAATTTGCGAGCGCCGCAGATCTTGCAACGCTGCCCGAAGAAATGGAGGCGCGCTTTGGCATGTTGATGCACGCGGCCGAAGGAACCCCATCGGCCGACGCGCTGCTCACACGCTACCGCACGCAGCTGGCGCTGGAGCTTGATGGGCTCGCCAAAACCTTTGGGCACTTGGCCTTTAAACGCGCCGCTGTGGTGCTCTCGGATCCGTACTTGCGTGAAGGCTCAGATGTCTCGGTCTTGTTCGAAACCGAAAATGCCGATCTCTTGCAGCAAGTGCTGGCCAAGCATCTTGCAAGCACCCGCGCGCGCGTGCCGGACGTGGTCACCCGTACCGAGCAAGTGGAGGGCACTGCATGCGCAGTGCACGAGTCGTCGCTCGGAGAGGTGCGTCGCTTTGAGTTGCCGCTGGGCCCAGTGTTTGCGGTAACCAATTCCAAAGGAGCAGCCCAGCGCTTGCTGCGTGTGCGTGCGGGCAACGCCGCCAAGCTTGGTCAATCTGCAGACTACAAGTATGCCCGCGCGCTGTCGCCGCACGACGCACAAGCCGAGCGCGCCTTTGCCTTCTTTGGAGACGCCGCCGTAGACCGCATCAACGGCGGCCCTGCGCGCATCGCCGAAGCGCGGCGCGCCCGCGCCGAGTCCGAGCTTGCAAGCATGAACGATGCCGCGCTCCTGCACGGCTGGATGATGGGCCACGTGCCCGCGAACACCGCCGAGATGCTCAAGGCCGGGTGGCTGCTCAAAAGTGACCTCACACATCAAGATGGCGAGTCGATTCGCTGGTCACCCGAGATCGGCGCACAAAGCGCGTGGGGCCGCGTGGGCGCCGTGACGCCCATTGTCGACATGCCCACAACGCTGTTCAGCAAAGATGAAGCGGCGGCCTACGCGCAGTTCGCGCGCCGATACGACGGCATCACCAGCGGCCGCTTGGACCCAACGAGCTTTCGCATTGCGCGCAACAAGGCGGAGGTGCCCGCTGGCACCTGGGAGACCGAGTTGCGTGTGCTCCCACTCTCTATGGGCGGAGAGTTCGGGCGCAACATGGGTGGCATGGGCGGCATGGCGCGAGGCCTGTTCAATGGTGGTTCTTTTGCGCCTGGTGCGACGACAGCGCCGCTTTCGCTGGTCATGGCATTGGGGGGTCTACGAGAGGCGAATGTGCTCAGCCTCTTTTTGGGAGGCAACATAGATTTTGACGATCCCATGCAAATCATCGGCGATTGGGCGGCGTTAGGCAGCAACGACGATCCGCTCCTGTGGGAGCTCACCTTGGGAGAAGGCGACGCTCTATCCCTGGCGCCGCGCAGCGAGCGGCCCCGATTTGAGATCGATACGGACATCGGGCGCGTGCCCGCATGGGCCATGATGCACATCCGTAGCCGTATCGCATTCAAGGCCTTGGAGACAGTGCTCAAAGCCAAGTTTTCCACCAAAGATCGCCCCAAAGAAGAACGCGGACGCGAGGAAATAAGCTGGGATGCAAGCAAGGCCTACAAGGGCGAAGGCGTGCAAGAGACCCGCTACCGCGATGGGGAGCTCCACGCTTCGTTGTATTATGCAACCCCGAACGATGTGCTTGTGGCCGCGCTGCGCCGCGATGTGCTCGAAGCACGTATCGACGATGTGCTCGCGGGCCGCGCACCCAAAACGAATGGCAAAAGCGCGGCCAGCAATACCGGATCTCAAGCAAGCCATACCTTGGACTTAAACCCATCAATCGGCGGCCCAATGCGCCGCGCGCTCTACGCTTTTCTCGATAAGCAAACCGTGCAGTCGCATGAGCGCGCCTGCGATGCCGTGGAGGTGCTCGCGCGCGGTTTGGGTGCGCAATACACGGGAATGGCGAGCGAGCGGCGAGCGATTGCGTTGCGCACGTTGGGCTTTGCACCCACCTCGGCGCAAGGCGGCGAGATCGCATGGAAGGATGAAGAGTGCACGCATCCTGTGCTGGGCACCAGCACATCGCCCAACAGGCCCGATGCTCGTGACAGCACACCGCTGCACGTGGCTCTCAATGCGCTTTTGGGAGCGCATTGAGAGCCACGTGCAGACCCAAATTGTCCCGCGCGGCACGGAGTTCGAGCTCGTCGTGCGCACTCGCCTGGACACAACGCCGTAGCTGAGCATCGGAACGCGCCACGCAGCTCGCGAGCACGGGACCAAAAACGCGAGCCCCCACTTCCGTGAGCACGCGCGTTGGATGGCGAGTCGATTCGCCGATCGCGTTCAGTTAAAACGAATTGGCTCGCAGGTTCCCATCGCGTCGGGGTGTGAGGGCTTGGGCATGCGGCATTCCATGGTTGACGGGCAGAGGAGCCCTGCAACGCCGCCGCAACGTCGTGGCGAAGGAGCTTTGCACTCACCGGGGTGAGCAATGGCTGCATTCTGCAGACCTGCGAGGCAGGAGTTGCCGTAGGTGACACCGTTGGTGCCACACACGGGTGCGTATTCCATGGTGCACGCCCAAACGATAGGCTTGCAATCAAACATTTGATCAGCGGTGCGTGGGTCACGGGCACTGTCGTCGCAGTAGGTATCCGCTGGGCACACGAGGCCTGCAAAGCCTCCACACTTGGGGCCGGATGGGGCCGGCGCGACACATGATCCAACTTCAACGGGTGGGGGCACAAAGCCTTCGACCATGATGTAGAGGGGGGCCTCGCAGGTCTGGCCGGCGCTACAGCCTGCGTCGTCCAAACACTCCCCTGCGCGAAGCTTGCGGAAGCTTCCCTCAAAGTTTTTTCGATGAGCCGACGTTCCCGCAA
>JAYWGD010000005.1:0-3393 GCA_043778435.1 Myxococcales bacterium
ATTCGGTCTTGCTCAAACCCCAGAAAACGGATCTCGGGATGGTGGCGACATCGAGTCTCGAGCCGTGCTCGCTCAGGGCCATCACCGAGCAAGAGCAGAATCGCATTTGCGTCCGAAGCCTTCGCAAGCAAGAACGAATCAATGATGTCATCCCAACGCTTCTCGACGGCCATACGGCCGATGGCGACCACGATCTTTGCATTGGGGGTAGCATCCTGAAGCCAAGTGCGGCGCACCGATTCGCTGCGACGAGAGGGAGCGAAAAGACTTGTGTCGACGCCAAAAGGTAACTGGCGGACGCGATCTAAACCTTGCGCCATCAATTTCCGTTCTTGCCACTTGGCGGCCACGAGCGTGGCGTCGCTGAGCGCAGCGACCTTGCGTGCCCATGCCCAACCAACGTGCTCGGCGTGACCGATGGCGCGCTGCCAACTCGGGGCCAGATTGCGAAGCACGCCGGCGTTTGTATCTACAAAGTCGGAGTGCCACACGAACGTGCGCGCAATGCTCGGGTGCAGCGTGTTGCCGAGTGCAGCGGCGGCCACATAAGGAGAATGAACCTCGACGACGTCGGGCGCGAGCGCTGTGACTTCGCGTCGCAGGCGCGCCACATTCCACAAGACCGAATAACTCGCGTCGTAGGGCAAACGGGGGCCTGGCAGCAGGCGCAAGATGGGCCTACCGTCAAAAACAGGTATCTGCTCGCCGCCTGTGCTATTGAATCGGTCGCCTGGTGCTCCGCTTTGCCAGATGGCCTTGGGGCCTGGAGCAATGATGATCTGTTGGTGTCCCGCGCTCTGAAAAAAAGAGCCTTTTGAGGTGAGATGACTGCGAACTCCGCCACCCCGTTGGGAAAAAAATTCGGTAACGTCAACGATTCGCACGGGGACTCCGATGCGCAGCGCGAGGACATGTTCCATGTGGTCCGACCTAGGACCGCATTTCATCTCGTTTCCGACGCTGCGTGGCGCAACCCTATCACGGAACGCACACCCTTCGAGCAATTGAAGCTGCGTTTTGGGCGCCCTCTGAGGGTGGCATTGCTGAGCGACTTTACGCGTATTCCGTATGCCAATGGCGCTGCGTTTCAGACTCGTTTTCTCTATCAAGAACTGCGCAGTGCTGGGCACGAAGTGACCATTATTGGGCCTCACGATCCTGAATCTCAGCCCGGCGAGGTTCCGGAAGGGACCATTGAGCTACCGAGCGTACCGCTTCGTATGTACCCAGGCGTGCGTATCCCGTTGCCCTTAGAGGCTTGGGTTTACGATGCCAGCCGGTGGGACTTCGACTTGGTGTTTGCGCAGACGACCTCCCTGCTGTTGGAGTTTGGTGTGTGGCTAAGAGAGATGTTGGGCATTCCGCTTTTGTGTGTAAACACCACGCATCTTGCGGCGGCTTATGAGGTGTTGTTGCCCGAGACGGTTGGCCCAGTGCGCGACGTGTTGCGCTTCGGCATTGAACACACGCTGCAGCGCCCTTTCGAGCGTCTGTTTGCAAGCATCTTTAATTCAAGCGATGGCTTGGTGGTTTTGAGCGAAGGCCTGCGTACCTATTGGCGAGAGCGCGGTGTGACAGCGCCTATCCATGTGATCCCGCGCGCCGTGCAACCCGATATTTTTGGCAGCGAGCTTGGGCAAGATCCCTATTTGCAGATTGCAGGGATGCCGGCCGGGCCGCGTTTGCTTTGTGCGGGTCGCCATACCCGCGAAAAATCGCAAGACAGAGTGATTCGCATCTTTGCGAAGCACGTTCTGCCGAAGAGCCCAAACGCGTCGCTGACCTTGCTCGGCAAGGGGCCGGATACGGAGTATTACAAGCGCGTTGCGAAGGATTATGGCGTCGAGCATCGCGTGTTTTTTCCAGGCGAAGTGCCGTTTACCCGAATGGTTGATTTCTACGCTTACGGAGATATCTTCCTGCATGGATCGCTAAGCGAAACCTACGGCAATGTGCTTGGAGAAGCTCTCTGGTGTGGCACCCCAACCGTGGCGTTTGCGGATGGCATGGGCGCCAGCTCGCAAGTAAAGAACGGTATCAGCGGCTTGTTGGTTGACCCGGGTGGTCGCGGTCGCGACGATGTCGAGATTGCCGATAGCAACTTTGGTCGTGCCGTGTGTTCGCTGCTTCAGGATGAGGTGTTTCGCTCGCAGTTGAGCGCCAACGCTGCCAGGTTGGCGCATACGCGCTCGTCGCCGTTGGCAGTGCAGACCTTGCTCGCGGATGCGTTTTTGCATGCGCAGGACCGCGCCAAACGCTCAGGATTGAGACCTCAGCGCGGCCGCATTGCACCCGTGCGCTGGTACACCACAGCCAAGCATTTTGGCCCTTGGACGGGCTACATGGGCGGCGTGTATGCCGCGGGCTTGTTGCGCCGCTCCAGCACCACGCCGCCAGGCATCGTTCAACCCAGAATCGACGGAAAATAGCTACGATTTTGAATGGTTGCGGGATCCGCCTTCCTGGAATATTTGCGCGGCTCCTAGGTTCCATCGGAGCCCTCGTTTGAGGTAGAGTTCGCCTCAGAATGACTGCGCCTAACGCCACGGTTCCGAACCAAAAAATCCCGGTCTCTATTCAGGACGAGATGCGTACGTCGTACCTCGACTACGCGATGAGCGTCATCGTAGGGCGCGCCATCCCCGACGCGCGCGACGGACTCAAGCCCGTGCACCGACGAATCTTGTATTCTGCATACGAGCAGGGCATGGTTCCGACAGCCGCGCATCGTAAAAGCGCCAAGATCGTGGGCGACGTGCTTGCGCAGTATCACCCGCACGGCGATGCGCCCGTGTACCAAGCGATGGTTCGTTTGGCGCAGGAGTTTTCCATGCGCTATCCGCTCATCGACGGCCAGGGAAACTTCGGTTCCATCGACGGGGATTCGGCGGCCGCCTATCGTTACACTGAGGCGCGCTTGTCTAAAGTGGCGATGGACTTGCTCGCGGACATCGACAAGGAGTGCGTCGACTTCTCGCCCAACTTTGACGACACGAAAGAGGAGCCCCGTGTGCTTCCAGCCCGCGTCCCGAACCTTCTGGTCAACGGATCTAGCGGCATCGCCGTCGGCATGGCGACCAACATTCCGCCACACAACTTGGTCGAGATTTTGGATGCTACGGTGCATCTCATCCGCAATCCGCAATGCGAAATCGACGAGCTGATGGCCATCGTCAAGGGGCCTGACTTTCCCACCCGCGGCTTCATCTTTGGCTCGGCCGGCATCCAGAGCGCACAGCGCACGGGCCGCGGCAGCATCGTGATGCGCGCACGTATTGAGGTTGAGAAAATGCAGGGCCGTGGTGATCGCGAGCAACTCGTGGTGACCGAGATTCCTTATCAGGTGAACAAGGCCACGACGCACGCACGCATCGGCGAGCTCATGCGCGAAAA
>JAYWGD010000006.1:0-3390 GCA_043778435.1 Myxococcales bacterium
TGGGGGCCGGAGCATCTCAGAACCATGCCGTCGCGCCCGCCGTGAGTGTGTCTTGCGTGCGTGCGGTTGCAGCCCCCAAGGGCGCGTCGTTCGCCGCGAAGAACCGCGACGACGCGGCAACATCATGCCGGTATTCAAGCATGAACGACATCTGCCCCTTCGGCCGAAAGTCCAATGTCGCCGTGCCAGAGGCCACCCATTCCGAGGGCCAAAAAATGGGGCGCGCAACCCCCAGATCGCCAAAGGCGGTGTGCTCATAAAACAGGTCTTCTCGAAGCGAAGCGTACAAGGTGCGAGACAGCTCGACCCGCACGGATTGCGCGCCCGCAGCCCACCAACTTGTGCCGATGCGGTTGGGCTCAAAGCCTGCGTTGCCGTGGCTCAAAAGCGACACGCGATTGCTCACTGTCCAGGTGGCGTAGGCATCGATCATGTGGCGCCATGCAGGGCCCTCGATGGCGCCACGCACACGCTCATTGCCTGCGAAGTACTGCAGTGTGGCTGAGAAGGATTGCGGCTCTTCGTAGACAAATTGGAGCGACACCGACTTGCCATCGTTGTTGTCCACCACGCTGTTCCAACCATTGTAGACTGCAGCCATTGCAGTCCAACGTTCGCTGAGCGGCAAGCTTGCACGGGCACCCATGTGGTAAAATGGCAGGCCATAAAACAGGTTCGATCGCGACCAATTCCAGTTGTCGTGCACGACCATGCTCTCCGGCCCGATAGGCGACAGAAACACGCCGGCGCTCAGCAAAAAACCTTCGGATACGGCGTTCAGGCGATAGCCTACATGAGCTTGCTGCACGTACTTCCATAGGTCTGCGTCGCTGGCGTTGGCGCCGCTCGCGCCGGCCTGTTTGGGTTCGGCGCTGTAGTACGTCGAAGGCGTGTGCCCCACCTGCAGCGTGAGGCGCCCTGTCACGTCGTCTTTGTCGTAGCGCGCATCCAGCGCGACATTGGAAAGCGTGAAGCTGTTGTGGCGGTTGTCGAATCCTCGGAAGTTGTTCAAGCCGGTTTGGGGCTCAGCAAAGTTCCAGCCATAATATGCCTCGACGTAGCCGCCGAACGTCAGCGGCTTGGGCGGTTCGGGCGACTCCGCGGGCTCCACGACCGCCTCGGTCTCTTCGGAGTCAGCAAGAGCGGGGCCGGCTGCGAACAGCAGTGCGAAAGCAATCCGTTTCATGAGGCGCTTGAACCTAGCCCAGGGCGTCTGCTCATGCCATGATTTGCACGGTGAACCCGCTCCAGCCAATCATCGATTTTCGTCGCGACTTTGCGGAGCTTGTCAGCGCCATCCGTGCCACCCCAAACCTCTCGGCGGACCAAGCGCGCAAGCTGGCATTTTCCAGCGACAGCTTGCAGCTGCTCGCGCTCATGCGCTTGCGTGAGCGCGCCCGTACGCTGCACATTCCAGGTGCCAACCACGTGCTTCGCCGCATCATGACGGCCGTCTACGGATTGGAGATCGGCAACGATGTCGTGCTCGGCGAAGGCGTGTACTTCGTGCACCCGGTGGGCATTGTGATTGGCGGCAATGCACGCATCGGAGCGCGCGTGCGCTTTATGGGCAGCAACACCGTGGGCACGGCCAAAGACAATGGCTACCCCGTGATCGACGACGACGTGCTTGTAGGCGCAGGCGCGCGCATCTTAGGTCCCGTGCACGTGGGCCGCGGCGCCATCATCGCGGCCAATGCGGTCGTGCTCAGTGATGTGCCCGCAGGGGCCACGGTGGTCGGCGCGCCTGCAAAGCCGCTGGTGAAACGCGCGCGGGAGCAATCATGAGCGCGGCGGCATCCAGTTCGCGATCGCTTAGCGTGATCATTGCAACTTACAACCGCCCTGAGGGCATCGCCAACCTGCTCGCCGACTTGGCCAAGCAAGATCTTGGAAGCGACAGGTTCGATGTGTGTGTTGTGGACGATGGCTCGCAACGCCCCGCGGAGGAGCTGTTGCGCGGCAAGCCGATGCCCGCGCGATGTCGCATCGTGCGCCAAGAAAATGGAGGCGCCGCGCGTGCGCGACAAGCCGGCGCCGATCAAGCCCAAGGCGATTTGCTCGTCTTCCTCGACGACGACATGCGTGTAGAAAGCACATTTTTGAGTGCACACCTTTCGGCGCATGCAAACAGCCAAGGAGAGCGCGTGGTGATTGGGCATTTGCGGGCCGATGCGGCCCTGGAATCCATGCCTATCTTTGAGCGCTTTTACGCACTGCTTTTAGATCGGATGAGAGAGCGCGCAGAGCGCGGTGTGCAGCCCGCGGGCCAGGATATTTACACCGGAAACCTCTCCATGGCGCGCGCGCTGTTCGAGCGCGTCGGCGGTTTTGATCTCAGTTTTGGTCTCATCGAAGATGCTGAGCTTGGCGTGCGTCTCGGCAAAGCCGACGCGCAATTTGTGTTCTCGGCCGAGGCTTGGGCCATTCATGCCTCCGACCACACAAGTGAAGAACGCTGGCTGGCGCGCAGTGCCAAGGATGGGCACTACAACGCCCGGCTTGGGAGAAAGCACGCCGACACCCCAAGCGCGAGCCCGTGGCGCTTTATGAGCATCGTGAACCCGGTCTCGCGCCCCTTCTTGTGGATGAGCGTGCTCGCCCCGCAAGCTGCTGGAGTACTTTCTAAAACGGTGATGCGCGCCGCCCACGTGGCCGACGAGCGAGGCTTCCCTCGCGCCGCCATTGCCGGCACCACACTGGCCTATGGCATTCAGTACTTTAAGGGCGTGCGCGAACAGAGCGGGTCTCTCAGCAGCACTCTTGCAGAATACAAAGAGTTCCGAGCCGCGGCGCGTGCGGTGGCTCATGGCGCGCATCACGAGTCGCTGATGAGCGCGCTGCGGGCCGATCACGCAGCCTTGGTCGCATCGCAGCAAAAATACGGCGGAGGGTCGTCTGGGAGCGACCGGACTTTGTGGTCCGATATCGCTCAAAATAGTGGGCTGCAAACCCTAACTGCTTACCGTGTGATGCGCGCGTTTCATGCCGCGGGCTTTCCACTCGCCGCCAAATTTTGCGCGCGTCTGATTCGTCATTTGTATGGCTCGGACATTCATTGGGAGGCCGACTTTGCACCCGGCATCGTGTTGGTACACGGTTTCGGGTTGGCCATCGCACCAGGCACGCGTGTGGACGCAGGCGCGACGCTGTTTCAGCACGTCACGCTAGGGCGCGGACGCAGCAGCGATGGCCGCTCGGGCACGCCGCACATTCACGCAGGCGCATCTGTAGGCGTGGGCGTCACCATCGCGGGGCCGTTTCATGTGGGCGAGCGATCCAAGATCATGGCCGGCTGCACCGTGCGCGAAGACGTGCCGGAGAGCTGCGTGCTTGAAGCCCCCGAACCCATCACGCGTTTGCGCAAACGTTAGAGACGCCGCATGGGTG
>JAYWGD010000007.1:0-3389 GCA_043778435.1 Myxococcales bacterium
GTGCGTGCGGCCTCGCGCTCGGCGTAGAGGCGCAGCAAGTCGTCTGCCAGCTTGCGCACTTCGCTCTTGGCGCGCGTCTTGGTCTTCGAGAAGGTGGAGCCGCCGAGTCTATCCAGTTTGGGCGCTGCGCCCTCGGCACCCGAAAACTTCTGCAGTTGACTTAGGCGGTACGCGGGCAAATACAGCTTGTCGCTTCCGCTGTATTCTACAATCAATAAGTCCAGCTTGGCGCCGCCGATGACGCGCTCCGTGAGCCCCAAATAGCGACCCACGCCGTGCTCGGAGTGCACCACATAGTCACCCACGTGCAGCGCGCGCAGATCGTCGATGAACGCCCGCGAGGCCGACCCTTTGGTGCGCTTTTCCTTGGCGCGGTGCGTGCGTGCGCCAAAAATATCTTCGTCAGTCACAACCGCCAAAGCCTCGCCAGGCAGCAAAGCGCCTGACGAAAGTGCGCCCACGCGCAAGCCCACCTCGCTGGCCTTAAGCGAGCGCAGGGCCTCGCCAAGGTCGCCACGTAGTGGGCGCAGCTTGAGGCCTTGATGCTCCAACAGCTCGGCCAAGCGCGTGGCCTGAAGTTCAGAACGCGCGGTGAGCAAAGTGCGGAGGCCTGCGTCTCGCAGGCGCGCCAGGTGTGCGACGACGGGGCCAAGCGCGCTGCCCCCCTTGGGACCCTCTGCTGATTTGCTGTGTGCACTGCGCAGCAACGCCACGTCGTTGGGGCGGGTGCCTAGTGAGAGTTCGGAGCGGATCTCAGCGTAGGCCCGAAGGCCCGTGCCGTCAGAGCCATGAGCTCCAGCGCCTGAGAGCGTTAGCACAGAGCATCGCGCCAAGGCCGATGCCATCTCGTCTTCGGAGTTGCACAACGACCCGGGTGTGCAGACCAGTTTGCCGGCCGTGGCCGTCAGAGCCTGCGCAAACTTGGCAAGCTCTTCGTTCCACGCAGCAACCACCCTAGGCGGATCACAAATCACCACATGCACGTCGGCTGCCAGGTAATCCCAAAGGGTGGCGAGCTCATTGTAGAATACAGGCAGGTAGGCGTCGTCGGCAAACACCGGGCGTCCTGCTGAGAGCTCCTCTGCCAATGAGCGCGCCTTGGAGCTTGGAAAATCCAAGGCATCGGCCAATGCCATTACCGTGCGGCGCGCGCGCAGTGCGTGCGCTTCGGAGTGCAGCGCCAGGCCTGCAGGAGCCACCACAAGCTCGGCAATCGGCGCGTGGATCGCGACCTGCGTTTCCGCATCGAAGGGGCGCAGAGACGCCACGTGCTCGTCCTCAAGCTCAATGCGTGTGGGGGCAGTTCCGCCTGCAGCCCACACATCGACCACGGTGCCGCGTACGGCGTAGGTGCCAGGATCTTCGACCACTGGCACGCGCATGTATCCTGCATTTACCCATGACAAGAGCGTTGCCTCGTGCTCCCACACGTCGCCTGCCTTGAGCCGCACGGTGGCCGCACGCATGTCGTCAGGGGGAGGCAACTTCCTAACCAGTGACGCCGCATCAATGCACACGATGCGTGGGCTGGACGTGTCTGCTGCAAGCGCCGCGAGGGCGGATGCCTGCGCCATGGCGGCGCGCTTGTCCGAATGCACTTCGGCGTAGGGAAAATTGTGTGCGGTATGCAGCAAAATCGTGGGTGCATCTGAGTCTGAACGCCAAAATGACAAGTCTGACGCCAGGGCCCGCGCGGCATCCGAACTCTCCGTGACCACAAGCGTGATTGCGTGACAGCGCGCGGCTTCAAGTGCTGCGCGTGCCATGCCCGCGCCATAAACGCCCGTGACATCGATGCGCCGCGCGCCAGGAGCCGCAATCGCATCGCGGATGGCAGCAAACGGCTTGGCCTTTCCCAGGTCAAGGGCAAGGCCGGTATCCGGGGAGAGCAACGTGTCAGGACTGCTGGACATGAGCATCGCGAAGAGCCAGCCGGACAGAAAGCACACGGCGGCCAGACATGCGCGAAACGACGACGGTGTAAGCGCCAATTTCGACGCTGTCGCCCCGCGAGGGGAGCCTCTCCAAGGTGTCTAGAACGAGCTGACCCACGGTGTCTGCAGGAGCATCACCGAGGTCGATGCCAAAGTCTTTGAGCTCATCAGGACGAACGCGTGCATCAACCTCAAATGTTCCGTCCGAATGTGGATGCACCGGGCCCGCCTCATCGTCCGATTCGTCGCGAATCTCGCCCACAATTTCTTCAAGCAAATCCTCGAGCGTGAGCAGTCCACTGGTGCCGCCATACTCGTCCACGACAACAGCGATGTGCGTTCGTTTCTTCTGCATCGCTGTTAGCGCATCGGCCAATGTCGTGGTTTCGGGGACGAAGAGAACCTCGCGCAGCAAGGTCTCGACCGGCGGCGTCTCACTTGCGCTCGCATAAGCAAAGAAGTCCTTCACGTAGAGATATCCCGCGATGTCGTCGAGGCTCTTTTCGCGTGTGACAAGCACGCGCGAATACATGGCATCTCGCAGCCTGTCCCGCGCGTGCGCCCCGCTTGTGGCTAGCGCAATGGTGTGGATATCAACACGTGGAACCATGGCTTGGCGTGCCGTTCGCTCCGAAAAACGAAGGACGCGCTGGAGGAGTTCTTCGCGTTGTTTTCCTGTCGCTCCACGCCGCGCGTTGGCCACCAAGATTCCCAAGATCTCTTCTTCGGACAATGAGCCTTCTGACAACCCATGACCGGACAAGCCAAACGCGCGTAGCACCAAATGCGTCAGCGCCTCCAGGCACCATAGGATAGGTCGAAGGGTGTAATAGGCAGCTCTTAGTGGCCAGGCCGCTCGGAGCGCGGTGGACTCTGAGTGCTGAATGGCAAGCAGCTTGGGAACCAGCTCGCCAAACAAGACGTGCGCAATCGTGAACATTCCAAAGAAGAGCACGATGAGTGCAGTCTCCACCCAATGCGGGAGCGCCATGTTGATGTGCGCCAGGAGCTTCACCACCAAGCCATGCACTGCAGGCTCGCCCACCCAGCCCAAGCCCAAACTCGCAAGGGTGATCCCCAGCTGGGTCACCGTGAGGTAGCGGCTCATGTTGCCCGCGACCTGAATGGCTACTTTGGCGCGCGCATCGCCCTTGCGATCGAGCATCCCCAGCCGTGTGGCGCTTACTTTGACAAGCGCAAACTCGGCAGCCACGAAGAAACCGTTGAGAGCAATGAGCACAAAAGCGAGGGCAAGACCTAACAAGACGATTCTCACGCTATCATGGTGAGGCGTGACCCCCAAGCCCCCAATGGTTGCCAGCGAGTGCGCTGTACACGGCCATGTCGGCAAGCACGCCCATGACGAAGGACCGCGCATCCGGGTCGCCAATCGCTCTCATCGGGGCGAATCTACCACACTATTATAGGAGTGAGGAAACTTTCTATGATAAAAAG
>JAYWGD010000008.1:0-3382 GCA_043778435.1 Myxococcales bacterium
ACACCAGCGCCGCCTGCGCCGGTACACTACCCAAAATTGCCGCGCGCTTGAGCACATCTGTCCCCTCTGGCGAGCCCACTTCTTCGTCGGCCACCACCACGATGTGCAGCGGCGGCAGCTGAGCAAGCCCTACGGTCTGCGCCAACGCGCGCACTGCATAAGCCACCACCACCAAGCCGCCCTTCATGTCGAGCACCCCTGGGCCCTCGAGGCGATCGCCTGCAAGTTGCACGGATTCAAATGTGCCTTTGGGAAACACGGTGTCGGCGTGCCCGACCAGCATCACCGGCGCCCCAGCGCCCGTGCTTCGCAACACTTGATGAGCGCCATACTGACCGCTGCCGGCCACGCGTTCGCGCGACAATTCGAGTCCGTCGAACATGTGCGCATACGCATCTTGCACGAGGCTCACGCCGTCCGGATTTGCAGTGTGTGAATTGATGGCGCTGAGGTCACGCGTGGCATTCACCATGGCTTGTTTTTGCTCGACGAGCCAACGGAGCGGATCCTGGGTCATACGCACAAGTGTAGCTTGAACGCAGGCATGCGATCGACTTGTGTGGCGAGCTGCGATGAACAAAGCACCCACTGTTGTCAAACTTGGCGGCGAAGTGATCTCCGGCGCGGGGCTCGCTGCGCTCTGCACTGATTTGGCGGCACTCGCCCGCACGCGCCCGCTTGTCATGGTGCATGGCGGGGGCAAGCTCGCCAGCGATGTACAGCGCGCGCTCGGACAAACGCCGCGCATCGTGCATGGCCGCCGGGTCACGGATGATGCCGCACTCGAGGTCATCAAGATGACCGTCGCGGGTGTGATGAATGTGAACCTATGCGCGGCGCTCACGGCTGCGGGCGCATCTCCTGTGGGGCTGCACGGCGCCAGCAGCCAAGCCATCAGAGCGACGCGTCAACCGCCAGCACACACTGCAGATGGCCTTCTCGACTACGGTCATGTGGGCGAAGTCGTGGGCATGAACACCGCTTTGCTCACATGCCTTCTGCAAGCAAAATTCCTACCTGTGCTTAGCTGCTTGGGCTGCGACGAACACGGTGCAGTCTACAACATCAATGCCGATGCCGTGGCCAACCAACTGGCGCTGCACTTTCGCGCGCAAACCCTCGTGCTCATCTCTGATGTACCCGGAATTTTGCGCGATCTGCACGACCCAAGCTCTCGAATCTCGGAGCTCAACGCCGAGCACGCACGCGCCGCCATCAAAGACGGCACCATCTCCGGCGGCATGATTCCCAAAGTCGAGGAGTCGCTGGCGGCGCTCGAGGCAGGTCTGGCAGAGGTGCATGTACTGGGCCGACTGACCCCCGGAGATCTCGAGCGATCGCTACGCGAGCCTGGATTCGTCGGCACCGTGATTCGCCAGTAGCGGTTAAGTGAGGCGACTCGGCTCTGTCGTTTTCAACGCAGCGAAGGACCTTCCACACCACATCTTCGTCGATGCGCATGGGAGGTCCTTCGCTCACTCAGAGGGACGCGGGAGCGTTGGTCAGTTCACTTTGCTTGGGCAGCCAAAGTACATGTCTTGGGCGAAGTTCACGTCCGAGCGTACCAAGGAACAGGTATCTTCGCAGAGCAGCACTTTGGTTGGATTTGCAGCGTCATCGTAGTAAAATGCGTTATTTTTGCTGCAATCTTGGCTGTACACCAGCTGAGACTTCACGCCGGCACCATCGGTCAGCTGCACATTGATGCTGCTCTTGTTGACGGGCTCACTGCTGTCCGGCAGCGTGGCAGGGATGGCAAGTTCGCAAGAGAACGATGTGCGGATGTCTTGAAACTTTGCGTTCATCTTCTTCGTCACCTCTTTGGCAGAATTGCCATCAATCATGACCGGCGTTTTGGTGCCGCCAGCCACGGCCATGGCGTCCAACGAAGAAATGCCACCTGGTGCATCGGCGATGCCAATGACGAAAGTGTTGAAGCCCGCCGTTTGTGCCTTCTTCAATGCAATGACAGCGCCAGTGCTTCCACCGCAGTTGTTGGCATCGCCGTCGGTAGCGAGCACCAACGCCACGTTGTGGGTGGGATACTTGGCCTTCACCCTTTTCGCATAAGCGAGGGCGCCCAAAACACCGCCCGCGGTAGGCGTCGATCCCTTAGATTCAAGGCCCTCGAGCATCGTGCTAACCGTTCCAGGTGCAGGCAGTTTGGTATCTTTCAGCAGGGGAACGTAATATTCGGCAACACATTGATCCTCACCTACTCCCCCCTCAAGCGGAGCGGGCAAGCCGAAGGGCACAACACTCATGTAAAGATCTGTGAGCTGCTTCAGCTTGGCATATTCCGTCAGGGCATTGCGGGTTGCATCAAAACGGTTGGTCGTGCCCCCTTCAGGACCTTCGTACTTCGCATCAATCATGCTCTTCGACGCATCGAACACCACCACAAGGTGAAGCGGTACGGGCAATGCTCGCTGGGTAGCGGTTGCTTTGCAGAGCTCAGCATCTGATTTTTGGCCGTTGCTCGCGCCACCTTTTGCACCACCGGCAATCTGATTGCCCTGCGTGCCCAGATTGGGCCCCTCGGAGACCACCTCCGTCTCCGGTTCTACTTCCGCTTCAACAGAGCGCTTCGTTTCGGCACACGCAGCGATCAAAACAACAAGAGCTGCGGAACGAAAGAGATGCTGTGACGCCATGAAAGAACCTCAGGGTGTAGGTGTGGGTGAGAGAGTGCAGCAGATGCACTCCAGATGTGCCCTGAAGTATCATTCAATTCGTAGACTGCAAGGCCACCCGCTCACATTTGCGAAAAAAAGCGTCGTTTTGATTTTCAGTTGACCTTGATGGGGCAGCCCAGAAGCAACTCTTGCGATGCCGTCGCATCCTCACGCACGGCGTTGCACACATCGCTGCACAAGATGTGCTTTGGTTGGCCGCGCCGGATTGTCGAACATAAACGCGTTTGAGATCGTGCAACCCTGGCTGTAGACCAACGCGGACGAGCCCCCCGCTTGCGTGGTGACCAGCACGTTGAGCAGGGTCGTATCGGCAATCACACCGCTTCCTGGCGAAGACTCCGGGATGGGCAGATCGCATGAAAACGAGCTGCGGATATCAGAAAGCTTGGCATTGAGCTTTTGAGCCAGCTGGGTGGACGACGAACCATCCACAAAGACTGGGGGCGAAGTCCCGCCAAGCGCCGCCATCTGATTGAGCGAAGCAATTTTTTCACCAATGGCAATGACGTACGTGGGGCCTGCCGCGAGGGCGCTTTTCAGCGAGGTATTGGTATCCAACACCGCCGCAGCATCCGAAAAGTCGGAACCACAGGTGGTGAGATCTCCGTCGGTGGCGAGCACCAAAACCACCTTGTGCGTGGGGTACTTGGCTTTGAGTTGCGCTGTGTAGACTTGTGCCCCGGCAA
>JAYWGD010000009.1:0-3376 GCA_043778435.1 Myxococcales bacterium
CTATGCCCAGAGCCAAACGTGGTTTTAAAGCGCGTCGTCGACGCAACCGCCTCCTGAAGCATGCTTCGGGCTTTCACAGCGCACGCAGCCGCCTGTACGCACAAGCGCGCGAAGTCGTGATGAAGGCCTGGGTTTATGCCTACGCTCACCGCAAGCTCCGCAAGCGTGATTTTCGTCGTCTGTGGGTTGTCCGCATGAATGCCGCTGCGCGTCTGAACGGCACCACTTATTCGCGAATGATTCATGCGTTAAAGACTGCCAAAATTGAATTGGATCGCAAGGTTCTCGCTGACTTGGCCGTGACTGATCCTGGTGCGTTTGCGCACATCCTCAAGACCGCTGGTCTCTGAGAAGACCTAGGTCTGAGACAACACCCCGGGCGCTGCAAAGCACCGGGGATGTTGTTTTTTTGCGTTGCAGCTACTTCGATGAACGGAGTTGTAGTTGCGCGGTGGCGAGCTCGAGACCGCGTTCCGAAAACAAGCGCAGAGCCTTGGTCTGGAAGGCATCCCCAACGCTGAACTGGGTGCCGTAGTTGGAGACAAAGCAAACGGCTTTGAGGGCAATCCACGACTCTGTTGTCTCGATGAGAAACGCGGCCGGCGAAGGCTCGGCAAGTATGCCGGGCGTATCGTGTGCGGCGTCTAGCAAGGCGCGCTTCGCCTTGTCGATGGAGGCCGAGAGCGGAATGCGAAACACATAAGAGCGGACAAAGGGCCGCTCACGCCCCGAGTAGTTGAGTACCACCCCCGTCGCAACCAACTTGTTGGGGACCAACACGAGCTCCTCGCCCATGGCCATCAACGAAGTGGCGCGCCACGACACCTCCACGACCTGCCCCGCGACGCGCTCCGAACCGGTGCGCACTTCGATCCAATCGCCCAGGCGAAATGGGCGGTCGAACTGCAGCGAGATGCCGGCGAACAAATGCCCGAGGGTTTCTTGAAGCGCCAAACCCAACACCACCGATGCCACCGCGGATGTGGCCACCAAAGAAGTGACCTCAATCAGAAATACTTTGTGCAGCAGCGTGACACCGGCAAGAAGCGAGGCGCCCAACGTTGCCAAATCGACGAGCAGCACAGGAACCCCTTCGCGCGCGCTGTTGGTGAACAACCATTCGAAGACGTAGATGCGGGCGATGCGTAGGCTGGCGACAATCCATCCCACAAGCGCAAAGAACGCCAGCGGCGTGCCCAACCAGTGCTTGAGAAAATGATGGTGCGTCAGTGCGTTGCCGGTAGTGAGTACAGAGCTGAGCAAAATACTGACAAAAAGCTGACGAAACTCACCTGACATCAAGCGATGCCGCGATTGACTCCAGCGCCTGCGTATCAACGCATTGAGCAACCAAGCGAAGACACTCACGGCCACAACGGTGCCAATGGCTTCCCACTGCAACAAGGATTGGATGCGCTCGTTCATGGTACGGCCGCAGTGAAGCGCAGAACGGTCAGCGTGCCAACGTTCTGACGTGTCGAGGCCAAGACACCATCAGCGCTATGTGCAGACCGCATGCATGTGGACGTAATAGAGCGGTTTCCACTTGGGTTGAGCTTCGATGCCTCGGCAAGGCGGACCTGCACATAAGAGTTGTCCAAGACGCACACTAGGGCGAAAAGCTGGACGCGTACTCGGCCAACGAACCGTTCCTCACCATCGCATGTGCGATGGGTGTCGGCGGACCGATGTTGCATGGGGGGGATCCAACCGCGAATGGGCAAAAATGCTGAATTTTTGTGAATCCCGACAGGTCAAATTGTTCCACCGCGACGCCACAAATACTGTGGTGAGCTATAGGTTTTCTCGCGCGCTGCACTGGCCTTGTTGAGACTCGGACTCGACCCCTTAGCCCCACGGAAATGCCTATGTCGCTCAACAACTTCAGCACCTCGGTCCGACACCTCAACATACGCAAAGCGGCTGCTGTTTTTGCGGCACTGGGGCCGCCGTGTTTGGTTGCGCCACGACGGCTGACACAGGTCCCGTGGAGAGTGTTTTGGCCAACGATGCTGGCAGCAAGCACGATGCCAACACTCGACCGAGCGACCTCGATGGCGGCGCTCTGCACACGTGCTTGAATGTGGTCACCGATACAAGCAACTAAGGCAAGTGCGGTGTGGTCTGCCCCGCCTACGTCGGCGGACACGGCGTTACAGCGTGCAAAGAAGGACGCTGCGGCCTTGCGCGTGATGCCGCGTACGCTCCTAGTGAGGGCGTGTGCTTGCCGATGAGTATTTGCGGCAATGGTGTGAGCCAGCCCGGCGAGAGCTGCGACGACGGCAATCTCGCCAACGCAGAGGGTTGCTCAAGCATGTGTCAGATTGAACCCAGGTTACGACTGCCCCACCCCGGGCGCGGCCTGCGTATCGAAATGCCCCGCGGGCAAAACTTGGGCAAGAACCAGTTGTGGCCGTTGGAGCAATCAGACCGAGAACGCCAGCAGTGGGTTGTATGGCGCTTGGGCGTTCTCCGCCACCGACGCGTGGGTTGTTGGCAATGCGGGTGTGGCAAAGCACTGGAACGTGAGCGTTTGGGCGAGCGTCGACACCGGCACGAGCTTGCGGCTTTGCGGGCTTTGCGGGCTTTGCGGCTCGGCGCCAAACAACCTTTGGGCCCGCGGCGTGGACGACAAAGTGCGGCGCTGGAGCGGACGCGGCCCTCAAACGTGAAGTGCCCGTAGAAAAACAAGGGCGCGAAACAAGCGCACCACGCATCGATGTGGGCTTGGTGCAGCGGGGGTGATCAAACCGGGGTGAATGCAGCATCGGAATCGATGTCCGCCAAAACTTGCGCGTTGATGCGCGTCCAGTAGGGCGTAAGATCTAGAGTTCCTCGCAAGGCCTTCACGAGCGAAAAGACTCCTGCAAGCTTACGATGCAAAAAGAGCAGTTGCGCGGGGGGCGGCGAGAACTTCAGGCCCCGATAAAATGTGCGCGCTGCGGCGGAGGGCCCCTGCACCAATTGCTTGTCCGAAAAATTCACGGGCTGCCGCGATGGCTCGAACACTTGCAGCACCAGTTGAACAAGCTCTAACAACTGCCGCTTCGAGTCTTCGCTCTCGCGCGGATCGATGAGTTGAAGCGATTCTGCGAGCGAGAGGGCTTCGGCGTTGCGCCTGTCAAAGCTTGCGACCGTAAGCGCGCGGTACGCTCGGACAAACTCCGGCGCGTAGGTGCGGGTGGCCCCAAAGTCCAAGAGTACAAGCGTGATGCGGCCATCCTCTTCGGGCCGGAAGAGGAAGTTCGCAAAGTTGGCGTCGGTCTGAACCATTCCCCACTCGAACAACTCGCGAAAGTACAAATCGAGCACCTGATTCGCGATCCCCTGACGTAAGGCCGGGTCACTGTAGCGCGCCAAAAATGCGTCCACTTTC
>JAYWGD010000010.1:0-3373 GCA_043778435.1 Myxococcales bacterium
TGAACACGCCGTCGTGGGCGCCACTGACAGGAACCTTGAGCAGAGTGGTCGCCGTTGCAGGTGGCCCCAATGGCAAAGCGAGTGATCCTCAAGCCAACACCGCTTGGCGACGCGGTCTGGTGGTGATGGACTTCAGCTCTACGAGCGGATTTGGTACGCCAAAGGTGATCTACAATACCTGGAATCCGGCATCCACTGGCATGCCGGGCCCCACGGGTTCGGGCTGGAAGGATCCCAACTGGCCATCATGGGAGCCTGGCAGCCAAACCGTGGTCGCTGCAGAATGCACGGGCTCATGTTTGCTGCCTGCACAAACTTTCTGCGCGGTCGTTGATGCGGCTCAAAATATTACCTCGGTGCAATGTTACGATACATCGGGCAATTTGGGGACCTGCGACTCCACCCGCACATCTTCTGCGGTTGCTTCTGACAAATGCCCCGGAGTCGGCGCCGTGAAGATCGAACACGGCATGTCTGCGAGCGCAGTGAACTCGCTTGCAGACATGAGATTGTTCTCGATCTCCGCCAGTGAGACCACACCGTCCGCACCGACCACGCTCAACTACCTCGCGAATGCGGAGGGCGGCAGCAAGCGCAATTACGGTCCAAGTTTCTTCCCTCATGTGCGTGGAGGCAAGAGATGGATGATCTTTACCTCTGCACGTGCCTACGGAAACACGAGCAACGTCCGAGACGAATCGTTTGAGGGAGGCTTTTGCGACTCAAGCAACAATCCGATCACTGCAAATCAGGGCAAAAGCTTGCAAAGTTTGCTTTGGGTCGCTGCGGTCGACGATGACGAATCCAGCAGCAGCAGCGGCGATCGAAGCCACAAGGCCTTTCTTTTGCCAAACCAATCGATGTCCACAAGGTGCGGCAATCATGCGTTCAATGAGCGTCCTATTTGGACCGAAGAAGCGTGTACGCCTCTGGAGAGCAGCTGCGAATCCGACAGCGACTGCTGCGGCTATGACGACGCCGTCGTCGCCAACCGCACGGAATGTGTGCTCGACCAGCGCCCGAGTGTGGGCGCGGTTTGCCGTAAGAAGACCTCGGTGTGCCCGCGTCCGGCGGTTCCAGTCACGGTTCCCGAATGTTACACGGACGGCGACTGCTGCAACCTCGGCACGGTGTGTCGCTCCGACGGTACCAACCCAGCCAAATGTGTGGCCCCACCGTGCTCCACGACATACGCCACGGGCCAAACCTTCAGTCGAACGTTTGAAGCCAAATGCGGGACGGATCAAACACCGACTTGGACGAGTTACCAGTACAACTATGATACCCCTGCGGGCACGACGATCGTCTTCGAAGTGCGCGCGGCGAGCACTGCAGCCGGGCTTGCAACCGCGACCTGGATGCCACTTGCCACAGCCTCCGGCGCCAGTAAGACGGACCCACTGAATCCGGCCATCGCAGTAACCACCACCGCTTTGGGCTCGGCGGATTCGCAAAAGTCATTCATCGAGGTGCGCGCTCGCCTAAACGCCTCAGCCGATCAATGCGCAACCCCATCGCTCATCAAGTGGACACAGAGCTACACCTGCAAAGATTCGGGATAGCACGCTGGACCCTGGGGCGCCGCTTCGCGGCAATCCCAGACGCCAGTGGATTTGACCGTACGTGTCGAGACGCTACTTTGTCTGTGAATAGCGATAGACCGTGCCGCCCTCCACACCAAGGCCGCTGCAGTCTGCATCCACTGCGACATACTGCGATAGCCCTGGCGTCCACGCAGCTCCGCGCACGGTCAACTCATCTCGAACCTGAAGAGGCACCACCACGGTGCCAGCGACGCCATAAACGACCGAACCATCGTCGGTCACCGACACCGGCGAGAGGCTCTCAGTGTTTGACGCTGCTTGCTTCTCGGCCACTGTCAGACCTAACGCCGCCCTGTAAAAGTACAGCCCCGTCAGCGCGGTGTTGGTGTCGACGCGGCGCAAGAGAACCCGACCGTCCGGCAACGGCACAGATGAGGTTGCGCTGCTCTCACCGAGCGCAGTGTTCAAGGCGCCTGTAAGCCCTGGAGCCACTGCAAAATTCTGACCGCGCGCGGAACGCGAAACGGCCACCAACTCGGACCCTAAAAACTTATCCTTTGCCCCCCAGAGCTGCAAGCCATCGGCGCTCATGGCGATGTGCTTGTCCCACAATCCAGCGGATGGAGCGACGCGCTGCACGTAGTCCTTGTCTGCAGAATCCCTTTCAAAAAGCTGCAAGCCGTCGGTGGTGACCAAAGCCACAACGTTGCCGTCCGACGACGCCGCCAAACGCCTCACTGCCCCCACGAGACCTGCGACGACCGAAACGCGCGCAGGTTGGGCGAGGCGGTCGCAACGCAGGGCCACCGCGGCCGCATCCGTACGCGGGGCACCACCGTCAGGAGCAACCACCGCGCCGCTGTCCTTGTCGGCCCCCGTCGGTGCACGAAGTGGGGATTCGGTTGCATCTGAGCACGCGCCAAGCGAACTGCCCACCGCGACGCAGAAACCGATGCCACGAAAGAAGTGAGAATTCGCCATACGAAAAGGGTACGCGAGCTCCCATCTACATTCCACTTGAGGTTGACGTTCAGCCGCAACAAGGCACTCACATCCGTGGCTGTCAGCATCTCGCAAAGAGAAAGCGGCGCAGGCCAAAGGCAATGCGCCGCTTTTGCTACATGCACTCTACACTCAGCCCTTGAGCAGCTGCCTCAGCACGTAGAGCAAGATGCCGCCGTGCTTGTAGTACTGCACCTCAGCGGGCGTATCGATGCGCGCTTTGGCACTAAACTCCTTCACGCTGCCATCTGTGCATGTTGCACGGACAGTGAGCATACGGCCCGCCGAGAAGCCGGTCTCAATGGCGTTCTGCACGCCCACGACCTCAAAGACCTCCTCACCCGTAAGCTTGAGCGATGCGGCATTCTCTCCCTCGCTGTACTGCAGCGGCAAGATGCCCATTCCGACCAAGTTGGAGCGATGGATGCGCTCGAAGCTCTCGGCGATAACTGCCTTAACGCCAAGCAATTTTGGCCCTTTGGCGGCCCAGTCGCGGCTGGAGCCGGTGCCGTATTCCTTGCCCGCCAAGATGACCGCTGGCACGCCTTCGGTCTCGTATTTCATGGCCGCATCGAAGATGCTCATGCCTTCGCCGGAGGGCAAATGGCGGGTGACTCCGCCCTCGGTTCCGGGAGCCAGCAGGTTCTTGAGGCGAATGTTGGCGAAGGTGCCACGCACCATGATCTCGTGATTGCCGCGGCGCGATCCGTAGGAATTAAAGTCCTTGGAGTCTACACCCTTCTCGGCCAAGTACTTGCCGGCGGGGCCGTCTTTCTTGATGTTGCCGGCGGGCGAGATGTGGTCGGTGGTGATGCTGTCGCCCAACC
>JAYWGD010000011.1:0-10231 GCA_043778435.1 Myxococcales bacterium
CGATAGGGCGTGCTGTCGTCGTGTGAAGTGGGCAACATCTCTTGAAACATGAACTCGGTCATGAGGCCGAGTGTTGCTGCGCCTAGCCCCAAATGTCACGCCGCAAATGCGCTCGCGATGCGCCATATCGCCCATGCAACAGCGACGACAAGCAGCACCTCCACGCCCCAAAGCCCAGATGGCGTGGGCGAGAGAGCATCGGCGCTCGCGCCTTGTCTCAGCCCTTCAAAGCGCAGTTGATGGATCTGGCCGGCTTCTGCATCGACCAAGAGCGCACCCTCCACATCGTATTGCACGATGTACTCAAGCATTTGGCGCCGCGTCGCGCGGGTGCTCACGCTGCGTGCCCAGTCCCCTGTTTTGGCGTCCGCCACCCAACGCAAGCCATCGCGCTCCACCAACCAATCGGCGCGAAGCGTGTATTCTTCACGCACATCGTCGACCTGCCAACAGGCCGTGAGCGTCGCTTGACGCAACACAATCTCGTAGCCCTCCGCGACCAGCAAGTCTTCGCCCACATCCTCGCCTCGTTTTGCGCGGGCGGCGCGGCGCACCGCGACACGATGACGCTTCTGACCACCCACGATGCGCCCAAGCGCGACGACCATCCACCCGCCCAGAACGGCACCAAGCACTGCGCCGGGCAACGCCCACCAAGCGCCGTGCAGCAAGGACGCTCCTGATTCGCTCAGAGATAAGATATGCTCGTCCGCACTCATGACTCAGGCACCCCGTTTTGCGATGCTACGTTCGTTCCATTTGGCAGATCTCATCACGCTGGTGAACGGCATTTGCGGCACACTGAGTGTGTTCTCATGTCTGAAGTATTTGGTCACCAGTGATCTGACGTACTTGCGTGCTGTCTTTTGGCTTTTGCCGGTCGCCATCGTTGCCGACGTGCTGGATGGTCGCGTCGCTCGTGCACTCAACGCACAAAGCTTGCTGGGCCAAGAGCTGGACTCGCTCGCCGACTTGCTTTCGTTCGGCATGGCGCCGGCCGTGCTCGCCTTCACGGTGGGCATGCGGGGGGGCTGGGACGCCGTCATTCTTGCGTACTTCGTGACTTGCGGTTTGAGCCGCCTCGCTCGTTACAACGCCACTGCGGCGAGCCTGTCGGACGATTCAGGCACCGTGAAATACTTTGAAGGCACACCCATTCCCACAAGCTTGGTGCTGGTCACCATTCTGGGCGTTCTGGTACACAAGGACTTGTTTGGCGCAACGCTTCCCTTCGGCGCCATCGAGCTGTTTGGCTACACGCTCCACCCTCTGACACTCATGTACGCCGCCAGTGGCAGCGCCATGATCAGCAAGAGCTTGCACGTGCCTAAGCCCTAAGGCGAGCGCGGTGCGGCCGTTAGATTCCGCACACCGGAGATTGGAGGACAGCGCTTTCGCAGCCCGTTTGCTTGGCCCAGGGTTTGCCTGAGTAACCGCGGGAGCCAGTACGCAAGCCACGCGTACCGCGACGAGCTCAGTCGCGCAGGCTACACACTCAGCATGAGCGGCGTGAGAAATTGCTGAGACAACGCACCCAGTGAATCCTTCTTCGCCACATTCAAACGCGAGCTCGGCCACACGTTTAGCAGCCTCGCGCACGCACACCAGGAAGCTGCAACTTACATCCACTGGTACAACGCCAAGCGCAGGCACTCACACAACGGAGGTATCAGCCCGCTCTACGCCGAGCTTGCTTTTGGCGCTCAAGTGGCCGCACAGACTCTCCCTATCAGATGGACCGGTAAACCGGGGGAAGCCCTGGTTCGTTCCGAATTGTTGCCAGAAACCATTACCCAGCAAATGCTGCTCTCTCTCCAAGATCCCCGCGGGATGACAATGACGGCTTAGGAATTTTTGTCGCCCCTGCAAGCAACACACTCGGCATGGGATACATCTACGGCCACAACGGCAACGTCCTACCGTTTGAATCGCAGCTGTTCTATGCACCTGAATAAGACGTAACGTTGTCCGCCACCACCACAGAACTCAACAAGTTCCCAAACGACATCCGAATCGCCGTCTTGCCCAACGTGGTGACGTTCCTTGAGACATCTCCGCGTTAGCCTGAGGTTTCACAATGCGCATCGGGTTCACGATCTGGCGTCGCTCGTGAACCCATGTCACACTTTGTGAATGTCTCATCGAGGGGCGCTCAAGGAGTGGTGCGTAAGATGCCTTTAAAGAAGTTGGCGTGCGTCAGTGTCTTCTGCGCGAGTCTTGTTGCGGCCTGCAGTGTGACCGTCACCAATTCAACCCCCTATGCGGGCGGCGATGCAGGCTCTGGCCTCGCTGACAGCGCATCCAATGGCGACGGCAACAGCCCTTCAGTCAATGGGGACAGGAGCCGCAGCGACGCCTCCAACGACACAGATCCCAATGCCGAATGGGCGCGCGAAGCTCGCGTGCGAGAACTGGTCAATGCAGCGAGGCAACGTGGCGCAAGTTGCGGAGGCACGGCGTACCCTCCGGTGGCTGCGCTCACATTTGATCCCTTGCTCGCCCAAGCGGCGCGTCTGCATTCTGCAGATATGTGCGTGCGGCAGTTCTTTTCTCACGACAACCCCGACGGCAAGACTCCGTTCGATCGCATGAAGGCGCTTGGCTACAAATACAGCACCGCAGGGGAGAACATTGCTGCGGGTCAAGTTACCCCCGAGGACGTCATGCAAGGTTGGATGGCAAGCCCAGGGCACTGCCAAAACATCATGAACGCAAACTTCAAGGAATTGGGCGTAGGCTACGCCTCGTGCAACGGCAAATTCCCCGACTACTGGACGCAAAATTTCGGCACCAAGCAATAGTCGGTAAGGGCTTGGCCCTGGGGCAAAGCCCGTGACACACTACGTCAAGTGACAGCGCACAAAGAGTTACGAACCGCTCGTGGGGTCTATGGCCTAGAGCGCATGCATCACAAGGACGAGTACGCCGACCATTGGATCGGGCGCACCCCGGATGGCTCGCCTATTTTGGTGCACATTGCACCCTACACGACCATGTCGTCGCCAGCACGTAGAGCCGAATTTTCGCGCGCGGCCAACGCAGCGATGGCCATGGCCCCTCATGCCAACTTGTGCACCGCCCTCGACGGCGGTGAAGATGAGTCAAGTGTCCTTTACATGATTGAGGTGCTGCACGCGGAGCTGCGTCTCTCGACGTTGCTGTCTCGGGCCCTTAGCGAAGGCGGATTCCCTTGGTGGGCGGCGGCGAGTCTGGTCATGGATTCCGCCAAAGCCGTCGAAGCGCTGCTTCTCGCCACCCCGCGCAAGTTTAGTCGCTACGCCGTGGTCGAGCCTGATGATTTTGAAGTTAATGCGCGCGGGCAAGTAAAGCTTGCGGACGCGTTCGCGTTTTTGCGTCAAACGTCATCTCCCAAAGTATCGCTGTATCGCGCGCCAGAAACATGGTTTCGCGACCGCATCGACGAGCGCTCGCATGTGTATGTGCTGGGCATTTGGTTGTGGGAATTTTGCTCTGGAAAGCATCTGTTTCTTGGTGGCAGCTCGGATGCGGTGATGGCCCGGACCAAGGCTGGCATCGTGCCTGAGTTGCACACGGGCCCCGATGGAGTTCCAACCGAACTCGCCCTCGTCATCAAGAAAGCTCTGTCGCCCTCGCCCCTCGATCGTTTTGAGCGCCCCGCAGAACTGGCGGCCGCACTGAAAGCCATCCTCGGTACTCGCGCGAGCGATGTCACACAGTTTATTCAAACGACCTGCGCAGACATGACCCATGTGGCTGGCGGAATGCGCAGCCCCCAACCCGAGAACCATGAGGGCGTATTGACGCCACTCGCGGCATCCATTCCGCTCATGTCGGAAGACCTTATTTCGGGAGGCTCCCCCTTCTCCGACGATACCGACGGACATGATGCTGCGAGAACGCAGCTGCTGCACACGGGTGATTTCGCTAGCATTTTAGCTCCTCACCGCCATGCACCACCAAGCTCTGAGCAACCTCCCGAAAGCAGTGCCGCTGCGGGAACGATGATGCTTCAGCTCAGCCCCGAAGCAGAGGCGCAAATCGCGGCCAAGCGAGCACAAACCGCGCGCCCCGAAACGCTGCCTCCGCTCTCCGATCTTACCGATCCGCTTGCGGCTGACGTCACGGCCCCAGATCCGCTTGCGCCACCTGCACCGGAAAGCCAGCGCACCAAGTTTGCTCCGCTTGAGACGCACGCCTCCCAAGCGATGCCTCCCAAGCCTGCCGCATCAGCACCCTCTCTGGCCCCTGCGCCCCCGACGCGCGGTGGGGCGCACGCCATTGCGCCACGCGTGCCGCCATCTCTTTTGGGGGCTCCCGCAAGCGCGTCGAGCCCCACCCAAAAGGGCGCGCGCAAGGGCTTGGCCGCACGAGATGTGATCTTGGGTGGCATCGCGACGGCCCTCGCTCTTGCCATCGGTGTGTTGCTCTTCACGGGGCGCGGCAAAGACCCGGATGTGGTGGTGGAACACAATGTCGCGCCCGCTCCCGGCGTTCCCGTCGACAGCGCAACTGTTGCTCCACCTGACGCTCCAACTGTTCTGCCTCCAAACGTTCAGCCCATCGCTCCGACGCATGCGCCTACGCCGCCTCTACCGCCACAGCCTTCGGTCGTGCCACCAACTCAGGGAGCGCACAACTCCGGGGGCATAGCGAAACAGAACTCCCGGCCTGAGCCCGTAACAAGAGAACCTGTGGGCGAGACGGGTATGATTACGATCATTACCACCCCACCATGCAAGTTGGCCGTGGTCGACGGCACCTCCGTGGGGCCATGCCCTGTGGTGAAGAAGAAGTTCTCAGCAGGCGTTCACGTCGTCAAACTTGTAGGGCCCGATGGTGCCGTTAAGAGCGTTGCGCTTACCGTCGAGCCAGGCCGAACCACCGTGAAACGCGAGACATTTTAGAGTGTTTTGACAAGCTCCACCGCTGAGTATCGCCCCTTAGCATCGCACGTGATCTTGCCGGCAGCGTGGTTTGGATCATGCGTGAAAAATGCACGTTCTCCCCCTTTGGCCATGCGTGAGAGCAACACCGATTTCTCATCGATGATCATCTCCGGGTAGCGGTCGTACCCCATGCTGATGGGCAAGTGCACCCAAGGCGCGCCCGGAACCAAGTCACCCATAAAGGTGATCGGACCGCCGGGCGCGTGCAACACGGTGGTCAGCAAAAGACCAGGCGTGTGGCCGTGCGACACAAAAAAAGTGTATTCTGCACCCAAAACATGGCTGCGATCATCGTGCACCAGCTCGAGGCGCCCCGTTGCCTCAAGCAACGGCTGTAACTCTGCGATGAACGACGCTTTGTCGCGCGCATGAGGATGGCAGGCACGCGCCCACGCTTCTGCGCCCACCACATAGTGCGCATTCAGAAAGACGAGCGAGGGCGCTTCGTCTTCACACCATGTGCTCAGCAGCCCACCCGCATGATCAAAGTGCAGATGCGAGAGCACAATCACATCTACATCCTCAGGCGCGACGCCCAGTGCTGCAAGGTTGCTCAGCAGTGCGTGATCATCTCCCTCGACCCCAAAGCGCGCACGACGCTTGGGGTCGAAGAACACCCCAATGCCCGCCTCAAACAGAACGAGGCGCCCTCCCTTTTCGCGCACCAGCATTGCGCGGCACGCAAGTCGGATGCGGTTCTGGCTGTCGGGCAGGCACCAACTCTCCCATAGTGTTTTGGGACAATTGCCGAACATGGCGCCCCCATCCAACCACTGGGCGTTTCCCTCTACAGACTGGATTTGCATGGCCATCTTTCGCGTCCCTCTCACGGTGCCACACGCACTGCGGTGTCGCACCACACATGCTCTGCCGTGGCCACACACGCCGACGCGACGCAAGTGTCGATCACGGTCCAGACTTTGTCTTTGCACTGTACACGCGATTTTGCATCGGCCGAACAGGAAACTTGCCCCTCACGCAAACACGGAATGGCCACGCTCACTCTGGAGTCGTCGCAGGCCGCACGCTGTCCCATCGCTGCACAACCGCGAGCCCCCGCGCAGGATGCGGGTGTCCAAACATGACCGCTGCACAGCACCGCATGCGTCTTGTCCACACACTGCAGCGCGCCTTCGTCCCAACATGCGGCACCCGCGTTGGGCACGCAGCCAACGGCCATCACAAGCGATCCAAACAAGGCGCCGGAAACGATGTAGCTCACATCAGATAGGCTATCTGAGGCCTGAGCAGCACGCTACTTGCAACGCGCGACGCCCGACTCAATGCCGCATCGCCCGCTCACACACGTCGTCGCGACATCCAATCTTCCGGCGCGACAGACGAGCACCAAGCGCCCATCCACACCGCAAGAAAAAATGCCCTCGTAAGGGCATTCGTCGCCCTGAATGCCGCCCGCATTGTCACACACCACGCGACCTTGCCCCGTGGAGCACGCGCGCGCTCCACGACAGCGCCCCACGAGCGCGTAACGACTGCGCTCACATCGAAGCTGCGCGCGTCCATCGCTGGTGCATGCGCTGTTGCCGTTGGGTTCGCACGGAGCATTGGGCTCGCTGACGCTATCGTCGCAGCGTAGCGAGCCTTGTTCTTTGGAGCACCCTCGGGCGCCCAAACATGGCCTGCGCGCCCACTCTCCGCCGCGGCAAACAAGGGCCATAGCCTTACCGTCACATTGCGCGTGATTCTCCTTGGCGCAGCTGCCGCCCTCTCGAGGCGCGCAGCCCCAAAAACGAATGGCGCAAAGCACAAACCACGCCGCGCGTCTCCTCACCGCGCCAAACTCACGCGACGTTCCAAGTCGACAAAGCGTACGTCGCTGTAGGGCTCTACATGCGTTTCCCGCACCACGTTCCATTCCGCCACATCGAACTCGGGGAAGTAGGTATCGCCCTCCACCTCCCGATCCACACGTGTGAGAAACAGATGGGTCGCGCGCGCCAGCCCTTGCTCGTAAATCGCTTGGCCACCGAACAAGAAGGGCATGCTGTCCGTCAATGCCATCTCCAAAGCCTCGTCCAACCCCGATGCGCGCTCAATGCCCACTGGCAGCTCTGTACCTCGCGTCACCACAATCATACGGCGCCCTGGCAGAGGCTTTCCAATCGACTCAAACGTGCGCCTCCCCATCACCAGCGTATGCCCCATGGTCAGCGATTTCACGCGCCGCAAGTCCTCCGGCACATGCCAAGGCAACGATCCATTTTTGCCGATCACGCGGTTCTTGCTAAGCGCGACCACGATGGCGAGTGCGCGCGATCTCACACGGCCACCGGCGCTTTGATGCCCGGGTGTGGGTCGTAGCCCTCGAGCAAAATGTCTTCGTGGACGAAGGCGTCGATGTCTTTCACGCCCGCGCGCAGCGAGAGAGTAGGCAAGGGTCTTGGCGCTCTGGAGAGCTGCAAATCGGCTTGTTCCACATGATTGTTGTACAAGTGCACATCCCCAAACGTGTGTACAAATTCGCCAACCTGCAAATCGGTGCATTGCGCAATCATATGCGTCAGCAGTGCGTAGCTGGCGATGTTAAAGGGAACACCCAGAAACACATCGCCGCTGCGCTGATAGAGCTGACACGACAGCCGGCCGCCCGACACATAGAACTGAAACATGGTGTGGCAGGGCGGCAACGCCACCTCATCGCACTCGCGTGGGTTCCATCCGGTCACGATGTGGCGTCGCCCCTCGGGGTTCTTGCGCAATCCCTCGATGAGGCGCGCGATCTGGTCCACGCCATCGCGCACACCCGGCGCGGAGGCACCAAAGTTGCGCCACTGATGGCCATAGATCGGCCCCAGATCTCCGGCCTCGCGACCGAAGCGTGCACATTGCTGCGCCGTGGCCCACTCGTCCCAGATCGAGACGCCGCGCGCCTGCAAAGAACGCACGTCCGTGGCGCCGCTCAGGAACCACAACAGCTCCTGAAATACCGACTTGGTATGCACCTTTTTGGTGGTGACCAGCGGAAAGCCCGCCGCAAGGTCGAACCGCATTTGGTAGCCAAAAAGGCTGCGTGTGCCCGTGCCCGTGCGATCGCCTCGAGAGACGCCCTCGTGCCGAACCTTGCGCAGAAGCTCTAGATACGTGTGCATGATTTTAGGGACTCACCATCCGGGGCAGAGCCCGTGCCAACGCGCGCGCTTCGCTCTCGGCCGTGCGTGCATGATCCGTCAGTGCCGGGTCCAGCATGGCCGATTTTTTGAAGAGCTCGGCAATGTCCTCAAAGTACTTGGGCGCGGGCCGCGCTGGAGGCGAGAGCAAACGCAACATGGCTGCATCATACAAGGCAGACCCCGCGTAGTCTCCTCCCCCTTGCGCCAAATGCGTGAGCGCATCCACATGCCGAAGCTCGAGCTCGGTGGGGTTGCCTGCATCAAAATATTGCCGGAGCGTGCGTGGGCCGTGGCCCAGGGTTTGCGCCAGAGCGACATAGAACTTGACGATGGGCTGCTCTGAATCGACGCCCAAGGCCACCACTTCATCGATCTTGGCGCCCGACCAATACATCAGCACATGATTGAGAACGGTAAGCATTTTTGCTGGCAATGCACAAGGCCCTGTAGACTGCTTGCAGTCGCGTGATTCCGTCGGGATCACAAGTTCCGTGCGTAGTGCACGGATACGCGCACCGCCCGGCGTGGCGCTCATTCGCTCAAAAAGCGGGTTCACCACATCGGGGTTCAGCTCGCCAAGCTTCTCGTAGCCCTCAAGCGCCACAAAGACCGCATTGCGGGCGTTTCGCTTTAGCGGCGCGATGGTGTCCTCCAAGCTGCCTGTGTAGGCGTCGCTCAAGGCGCGATCTTCATCAAACGACTTGGGCACCGGCAGCGCACGCAGCGTATCAATGAGGCCAAAGTAATAGAGGCCCGCTGCACGCGCCGCTGGGGGGCGCGCGGCTTCGTCCAGCTTCACGACCTGTTCGTCGAGCTGCCGGCCTTTTGCAATACGCGGACGAAGCCATGGGCCGAACACATCCTTGTAATATGCATTGAGTGCGGTTTGGTCGCCCGCGGGGCCTTGATACACAGGAGGCTTTTGGCCCAAGAGCTTGTATTGCGCGGCCAACGCGGCCGCGTTGGTGCCGGGCGTCATCGCTTCGATGACGGGCCCTGGAGTCAGCTCCGCCGACGGTTCGGGGACTTGGAGCGGCGCTTGACGCCCGCCACATCCCGCCAAAAGCAGCAAAACCAGAGAAGCCAGCCATGGCGTGGTGGAGAAGCGACGCATTGTCCGATAGTGCACGGCTCGTGATAGCTTGTCGCTGTGAATTTGCTCCACGCCATCGTGCTCGGCGCCGTCGAAGGGCTGACTGAATTTCTGCCGGTGTCGTCGACCGCCCACCTGACGCTTGCCTCGGCTGCGATGGGGCTGCGCAAAGAAGAGACCGATGCGTTTAACGTGATCATTCAGGCAGGTGCGGTTTTGGCGGTGGTCGCGCACTACCGCACCAAACTCGAGAGCACCGTGCGCGGCTTGCTGGCGGCCGACCAGGCTGCGCGCGCACTCACGCGGCACTTGTGTTTGGCCTTTCTGCCCACGGCGTTCGTGGGCTTGCTGGCGCGCAAATGGATGCGTGCACACCTCAACAATCCCGGCCCCATCGCCGTCGCATGGCTGTTGGGGGGCTTGCTCATGCTGGCCTGGTCCGGGCGCTCGGAGACCACGCGGCCACTGACCAATCGCTTAGCCTTGGGCATCGGCTTTGCGCAAGCGCTCTCTATCTGGCCGGGCATGTCGCGCTCGCTCACCTCGGTGTACGGCGGCATGGCGGCGGGTCTGGGGCGCGGCGCGGCGGCCGAGTTTTCCTTCTTGTTGGGTCTGCCCACACTGGGCGCCGCCGCACTTTATGAGACGTACAAATCGAGACACGATTTTGGGGTCGCGGTGCCTTGGTCGTTGCTCGCAGTAGGATTCGTCATGAGCTTTTTGGTGGCCCGCGCGGTGGTGGGTCCATTGCTCAACTATGTGTCCAGCCACGACTTTAAACTCTTTGGCTGCTACCGCGTGATTGTGGGCGCGGTGTTGCTCTACGCAGCGCGTTAGGACTAGGCTCGAAGCGTGCACGACGACACCCTCTCCCACGCATTTCGGCAAGTCCCCAAGACCGGTGTGATCTACGTCACCACCGAGGCCGTCAAAAAAGGCTTTAGCCCCACGGCGGAGGACTGGTGCAACCTCGGCCAAGGCCAGCCGGAGACAGGCCCTTTGCCCGGCTCACCGCCGCGCGTGACCGAAGTACCGGTGCTTACTGACGACATCGAGTACGCGCCTGTCGCTGGCCTCTG
>JAYWGD010000012.1:0-10173 GCA_043778435.1 Myxococcales bacterium
CACGCTCCACCACCACGCCCTTGCCCTTTGGAACATAGACCACGCTTGGGTCCCCGGGCGGCGTTCGCTTGGCACGCAACTGCGCGTTGAGATGCTCAAGCTCAGCCGCCGGCAACGAGGACTGCGCTGCGAGCAGCGAAAGTGCAACTCCCGAAGGCACGATCACGCGCTCGATTTCGATGGCTGGTTCGGATGCAACATTGGCATAGCCAAACGCCTCCAAGTTGCGTCCTACGATAGCAGCCGCCATGATCTTAGGCACGTAAAGTGTGGTCTCCCAAGGGAGCGCGGACTCGTACTTTACGAGCTCGGAAAAATCCGTGGTGTTGAAGTGACGCACCGACTGCATCACGCCGCCGTAGCCATAGTTGTATCCTGCAAGTGCCAGCTCCCAACTTCCAAAGCGCGTGTACAGATCGCCGAGCATCATGGCGGCCGCATCCGTTTGTGCGAACGGGTCGAGCCGTTGATCGAGCCAACGCGTGAACCCCAAGCCATAGGCGCGACATGTCTCGGGCATAAATTGCCACATGCCGGCGGCACCCGCCGGAGAACGCACAACCGGATCGAGACCACTCTCGATGAGTGCGACCCATTGCAAGTCACGCGGCAAACGGCGCTTGACGAGAACGCTTTCCACATGGGCCTGCCACTTGCCACGTCGCCGTAGCCAGTACGTCATCACCTGACGGCCACGTGGATCCGACTTGAAAAACTCCAGGTATTTGAGTGTGCGAGCATCCACGCGCGCACCCAAATCGGTGGGGTTGAGAGAGGCGCCCCACAGCGCAATGGGCATACTGGCGAGTGGCACCTCACGAGGCAAATGCAACGGAGCGCTGTTTGGCTCTTTTACATTGCTGGCATCAAGCGCCGGTAGAAACATTTGCGCCTCGGCCTCGCGAAGCAGAGACAACTCTGGGGATTCTACACCCAATTTGGCGTCGTCCAAAGTGAGCCCCGCAGCCGCCGCGCGGCGCGACCGCATGTCGGGCGGCCCGGGCGCAAAATTGGGGACTGGAGCAACATGTGTTCTGCCCTTCGACGCAGAGGCCGCAAGCACCGGAGATGCCGCACACGCAGCCGTGCACACTTGGGCCAAGGCCAAGAGCGCAGCTGCGTAGGCCCGGGTGTTCATCATGCTCCTACGCTCACATGCCTCGCGGAACTTTGTCGAGGTCCACTTGGTCGAGTGCCACACGAATGAGTGCGCTGCGGTTGGCTTTGGTGACGCCGCGGCCTTTGAGATCGCCCACTAGCTGGTCCAAACGCTCCAAATCCTTGGTGTACATGCTGATGCAAATCACCTTGTAGTGTACCGGCTTCTCCACAGGTGCGGCGGAGACTTGGCGCACCTCACTTGCGGGACCTTGAGTGTAAAATGCACCTGAAAGCACGCCCTCTACTTCGGCGGTGTCAAACAGGCTAGATGCTGCGGATGTTCTATCGCTCATTGGATCATTTCCTTTCGAGCCGCAGCTCAAGCCACATCCGAGGTGAGTTCGTCGGCGCGCTCATGCACCGACGGTTTTAGCGCCGAAGGGCCGTCGACCAAGAAGTCGACGATGCGCTGATAGTCTTCAGCCGCGTTGGAATCCGGCGCGTATTCGAAGATGGTGCGGCCCTGCGCTGGAGCTTCCTTGATCTTGGTGGCGGCGCGGATGGGCGCCAAGCACTTGTCGCCGAAGTGCTGCTTCATGGTGTCGACGGCGTCGCGGCAGATGCGCGCGCGGGCATCGTAGAAGGTGGGGAGCACGCCGAAGATTTGCACCGGATGATGAAGCAGAGAGTTGACGTTTTTGACCGTCTTGAGCACCTGTTTGACGCCCACCAACGAGAGGTAATCGCAAGCCACTGGGATCAGAATGCCGTCCGCGTAGCAGAGCGCGTTTTGGTTCATCAACGACAGGGACGGCGAGCAATCGATGAGCACCACGTCGTAGTCGTTCTCGACCATCGCCAAGCGATCCCGCAGAATGCGATCGCGATTCTGACGACCCGCCAAGTAGAGCTCGGCCGCGGCCAGCGTCTCGTTTGAAGCGAGCAAGTCCAGATTCTCACGCACACGGGTGGTGGCATCGGTGGGTTTGAGACCCATCACGAGCACGTGGTAGAGCGAGCGCTCCACTTTAGAATTGAAGGACACCGCGAGGTTGCCCTGTGAGTCAGTGTCGACCAAGAGCACCTTGAGACCGCGCGCGGCAAGGCCCGCCGCAAGGCTCACTGTGGTGGTGGTCTTGCCGGTGCCACCCTTGTGGTTGAAGATGGCGAGACGCTTGGGAGCGTGCATTTTTATGCTACTTCGTGTGCCACTGGGCGGAACGACAGACGGTGCAGACTGCACTGAAGCACCTGCAGGCATGTACGGAGCGACTGCCGGCGGATTGGGCGTGGCGAAGGCCGATGACAGTGGGGCGCTTTGCACCGGCGCGACTGGCGTCGCCACCGGAGCCTGCGTGTAACTTGCATGGGTTGGACCCGAAGCACGCGCGGTGCTTGCGTCTAGAGCGGGGCTTGCCTCAGGAGCGAACGCGGTCCAGCTACGGCCGTTGCCATCGCTACGAAGCAGCTCGGCGCGACATGGCTCAGAGCACGCATGCTTGCGCCCCTCTTTGGTGCGCACCACTTGGTTCACAAGCTCCACTGTGAAGTGCTTCGCGCACACATCGCAGTTCACGCCCTCTTCGGCGTCGCCCGCCATGTGCTTCTGCTTGCAGGCGGTGCTGCACAGAAACAGGTACCCGCCCTTGTGTTCCTCCATTTGGTATCGGAACTGAACGTCAAAGGAGCGCGCGCAAATGCTACAGGTCTCGGTCATCGTTGCCATGGCGTGATGGGTCTCACGCGCCGCAAACATGGGCCAAATAAGCGCCGGCATAAGCGCACAAATAAGTACGACCGTGTCCTACCTTTTGGCTACGCAGCCCTTGTCCGTGCCAAGCTGCGCCACGTGACCTATTCGCTCGAAGCACTCCTAAAGCGTGACCGGCACGCGTTCGAGGCCTTTGTGCGTGCGCATCAACGAGCAGTGTTTTCGCTGCTATCGCGATACCTCGGGCGTGATCGCAGCCATGAGGTGGAGGACCTCGCGCAAGAGACCTTTGTGCGAGCGTACAACGCCCTTCCCCGCTTTGATGCGGCGGGCTCGGCCAAGATCAGCACCTGGTTGCTCACCATTGCGGCAAGGCTGGCCATCGATGCCAAACGCAAGAAGCAACTTCCGGGTTCCGGCCCCGACGCGCTGGACGGCGCGCCAGGCAGCGGTGGGCCCGAGCGCGACGCCGGCCGCCTCGAGCTGGGGCGCGCACTTGAACAAGCGGCATTGGAGCTCTCCGAGGATCAGCGCATGGTATTTTTGCTCAGCGATTGCCATGGGCTGAGCCACGAGGAAATCGCGTGCACGATGCAATGTCCAGAGAACACGGTGAAGACGCGCCTCTTTCGCGCACGTGAGAAAATGCGTGCATATATCACGCAATGGGAGAATGAATCATGAGCGAGCAGAAACCGATCTCCCCCGATGTGCTGTCTGCTTGGCCTGCCGCCAAGCCCCCGGAAGACTTTGCCACAAGGGTGCTCGCAGCTCTTCCCGCGAGCCAGGGCTCGACGCGACGGGTACTTGCATGGCGCATGCCGGCCATGACAGCAGGGACACTCGCCCTCGCTGCAGGCGTCGTGTTCGGAATTCGCTCTTACGACCCGGGCGCCTCGGGATCGTTGACTGCGACCACGCGCACCGAAGTCAAACTCGGCCGTCGCGGGGTGGCCGTGGCGGAGCCAGGAGCTGAAATTTACTGGAAAAAAGGCCGCGTGAGCCAGAAATCTGGAAAAGTTTTGTACCGCGTGGAACCTGGAGCCGAGTTCGTCGTGTCATCCCCCGAAGCCGAAGTGCAGGTGCTGGGGACCGTCTTTGCGGTCTCCATCACGGGTGCAGCTTCCAGGGAGACAAGTGCCATGAACAAGGGATCTATCGTATCGGGAATTTCGGGCGCTGCTCTTGCAGCTTTGGCCACCGTGGCGGTGTACGAGGGGCGTGTGCGCGTGGCGCATGCGGGCAAGCACATCGAAGCCAGTGCTGGCGAAAGCGTGCAGACCACACGCGATGGCGTGCGCTTGACCGAGAGCGAAGACGAGGCCGGCAAGGCGGTCGCAACGCTCACCGCGGCGCAATTAAAGACAGCAACCGCGTCGCAAGTTGCGGCAGCTGTGCAGACCTACAAAGAGCAACTCGACGCGCTCGAGCAACAGAAGCGAAGCTTGAGCGATGCGCTCAAGGCAAGCGAAGACAAGCTCTCCGAGGCGGAGACCGGCAAGCCCGCACGCACCCGCCCTGAGTTCGACTTGGACGCCGACGACTGGCGCGAGCTCGCAAAGAAAGGCACGGTGAAATACAGGCTCCCATGCATGAGGAATGGCGGCTGGCGGCCGACGCCAGAGCAGCTGAGTTCAAGCGGATTCGCGCCGCAAGATGCAGACGCCATTCAGGACGCCTTCAAGCGCACGCAGGAGAGCGTGTGGGCCAAGCTCAAGCCTCTTTGCATGACAAGTGTTGGGGTCACCGCCGAGGTGGCGGATCGCATCGGCGTCGACGGTTGCACGCACTTGGTGACGGACCTCGAAGGCTCGAAAATGAAGGAAGGGGAGCAAGGGGGCGTCATGGCGACGGTTGGGGAAATCATGGCAGGTGACAGGCCGGAGCCTTCGGCCAAAGACAAGCCCAACCCCTCCTTGCTCACCTTCCTGGCCGTGGCACGCGCCAACAAAACCTTGGAGACAGAGCTCGCAAAATCATTCGGCCCCGAGGAGGCTCGTCGTATGGCCGTGGAGCAGCCGATGTGCAGCGGCACAAGTGTGTTCGGGCGAGGTGGTAGGCCGAAGAAGTAGCCGAGTTGTCTCGCTACGCGAGTCGAACCGTAACATCACCGCTAGTAATGTTTAAATTGCATAATTCATACCGAACATTATGATAAACCCATGAGCAACACCGCCAACGACTTCGTAAACCGCACCGCCGAGTTTTCATTGCTCGATACCGAAGCGAAGCACGGCGGGCTTGTGGTGGTGTTTGGACGTAGGCGCGTGGGCAAGACCCGCTTGCTCACGGAGTGGTTGCGGCAGCAAAAAGGCCTCTATTCTCAAGCCATCGAGGGCCCCATGTCGCTGCAGCTCGAGCAAGTTTGGCAGGACACCAAGTCGGGCTTGGGCGGCAGCTTGGTGCCCAAAACCTGGGCCGAATACTTGGAGCTTGTGCGGATTCACGCGCCGCGCGTGCTGTGCTTGGATGAGTTCCCCTACTTGGTCGCGAACGACCCTACCCTGCCCAGCGTGCTTCAGCGCTGGCTCGATCACGTGCGCCCCAAGAAGACCATGGTGATTCTCTCGGGCTCGAGCAGCCGCGCCATGAACGATACCTTTCTGAATCGCGCGGCGCCGCTCTACGGCCGTGCACGCCGACTCATGCACGTGGAGCCCATGAGCTACGGGGCGTTCTGCGCGGCGCGCGGCATAGCGGCCAAGAAGATGGAGAGCTTTTCGCTCTACTCCTTGGTGGGCGGCATCCCTCGCTATTGGGAGCTGCTGGATTCGCGCGCGGGGCTCATCGAGAACGCTGAGCGGCTCTACTTTGGCTTTGCGCCCTACATGGAGCAAGAGCCCTCACGTCTGCTCCGCGATGAGCGTTTGGGCGGCGCCGTGGCGGTGGCCATTCTAGAGCTCATCGGTCGCGGTGTGCATCGACCCAGCGAAATTGCAGCGCGCTTGTCGGTGCCGCAAACCAACTTGTCGCGGCCCTTGCAGGAGCTGATCGATGCCTCGCTCGTGGAGCGCGAGATTCCGTTCGGGCAAAGCGTGCGCACTGCAAAGCATGCACTCTACAAATTACGCGACCCTAGCCTGCGGTTTTGGTTCTCGGTGTATTCGCCGCACCGCACGCGCTTTGCACGCTACGACGAGGCCGAGAAAACTGAGCTGATTCAGCAACATGCAAGCCAAGTGTTCGAGGACCATTGCCGAAGCCTTTACCCAGGCGCAAGCCGCTACTGGGACTCACGCTCCGAACTGGACTTGGTGCTCGAAGAGCCACGCGGACTTGCCGTGTTCGAGGTGAAGTACAAGAAGACCAGCGAGTCAGAGCGCAAGAAGCTGCTGGCCAACTTGCAAGAACGCTTTGAGCGTAGTGCACTTGCAGGTAAAGCATCACGCGTGCGCTATGAGCTTCTGGATGTGCGATCTTTAGAAGGCACCACGATGTGATTCTGGGTACATAATGTTTTGAAAACATTATGTACCCAGAATCACATCGCTTTAGTTTTGGAAACACGCCCCAGGCGTGATGGGCGACGCCAACTATTCCGCGAGCAACTGCCTGGCGATAATCATACGCTGCACCTCGCTGGTGCCTTCGCCGATCTCGCAGATCTTGGCGTCGCGCAGGTGACGTTCCACTGCAAATTCGCGCGTGTAGCCGTAGCCACCGTGAATTTGCAGCGCCTTGTTGCAAGCGCGGCTCGCGGCCTCACTGGCGTAAAGCTTTGCCATTGAAGCCTCGCGTGCGTAGGGGCGTCCTTGGTCGGCAAGCCACGATGAGCGACTGACGAGCAGGGCCGCCGCATCGAGCTCCGTCTTGCAGTCTGCAAGCATCCACTGGACAGCCTGAAACTCACCCAAGGTCTTTCCAAACTGCTTGCGGTCTTTTGCGTAGCTAAGCGCCATGTCGAGCGCGCCGTATCCTAAACCAAGCGCCATTGCCGCAATGGAGATACGGCCGCGATCGAGGATCTTCATCGTGTCTGTGAAGCCGTGGTTGAGCTCGCCAAGACGCTGCGCGTCGTCGACGTAGACATTGTCGAAGTGTAACTCGGCCGTATCGCTGGAGCGGCAGCCGAGCTTTTCGATGTGCTTCGACGAGTTGAAGCCGGGCGTGCCGTGCTCGACGATGAACGCGGTGATACCTTTGGACCTGGGAGCATCGGGGTCGGTGCGCGCGAGCACAATGCAGAAGCTGCCCACGCTGCCTTGCGTGATGAACATTTTAGAACCGTTGATACGCCACCCGGCGCCATCGCGAACGGCGGTGGTGCGCATCGCGGCGGAATCGCTGCCGCTGCCCGGCTCTGTGAGCGCCCATGCTGCGAGCCACTCTCCAGATGCGGCCTTGGGCAAATATTTCTTCTTCTGAGCTTCGTTTCCAAAGGCCAAAATGTGGCCGGTACCTAGCCCATTGTGTGAAGCCACGGTGAGCGCAAGGGAGCCGTCAAAGCGCGCGATCTCTTCGACGCAAATGGCATAGGAGGTGGTGTCCATGCCGCTGCCCCCAAACTCTTCTGGGATGCGAATTCCCATGAGTCCAAGCTCAGCAAGCTTGGGAATGATCTCTTTGGGGAAACGCTCTTCTTCATCCCACGCACGTGCACGAGGCGCGACCTCGAGACGAGCAAATTCTCGGACTGTTTTGCGTAGGAGGGCGTGATCTTCGGAGGCGTCAAAGTTCATAAGCGCACTGACTACTACAGCCCCCGCCTACTTGGCGAGTGTGCACACCTTGCCCGACTTCAGTGAGGTGCAGTGGAAGCCACTTGGGCAGCGATCGACGCCCCCACAAACGCGCGAGCAATAGCCCCCCAATTGTGGCGAAACACAAAGCCCAGTGGCACATTCGGCGGCCATGGCGCAGCTCTTTCCCACGTCGCTTTCGGGTTTCACTTCAGCAGGTTTACGAGCTTTTTTGCTTATTGAACTTGCAGCGCGCGCATCGATGAGCAGAGGGGCAAACGCGCTCATCGACGTATAAATATTGTGAACATCGGGCCCCATGCACTCGAAGCCGCCACGTGAGAGCACCCCCAAAACAGCACTTGAGCGCGGGTCCAACACCGGCCCTCCAGTGTCTCCGTTGCACGTAGCCTCAGCCACCCAGAATTCGTTTCCCTCCACACGCGAAACCGAAACGTGCTCGCGCAGACGCCGTGTCCATGTGCCTCCTCCCTCGCCCATGACACCAAAGCTCACGGCACGAACACGAGCCCCCGCGCTAAGTAGGTCATTTGAAATAGGTAGCGGACGAACGCCCTCAATTGCCTTGTCGAGCAACACCATGGCGACATCAGCTCCACACAAAGTGTTGCCCTCCGGCACAAAGATTCGTGCACCGCGCGCCAGCGGCGCTTTGCTCGCATCCCATTCATCGCCGGGCATGACCTCGAGGTCTTCCGCTTTGTAGCTTGCCCCCACTTGCGCCCTCACCGCTGGGCACTGAATGTTTTGCAACGCGGGGGCCACGCAATGCCGTGCGGTGAGTACGATATCCGATGCGACCAACGTGCCGCTGCACAGCCCTTCCCCTCGGATGCGCAATGCCAACACTGCGGGATCGCGCGAAGCATTGCGAACCCCCGAGACGACGTCGTCGACGTCCACCACAATGGGTGCCGACGTTGCCGGCGCCGCGGTGGTCGTGGCCGTTATTGGACGAGTCTGCACATCGTCGAGGGGGCTGCAGGCAGCCGTCACCGTCGCGGCCAAGAATGTCGCCAGCACAATAGAGTGTTGCATCTGTTTCTCCGGTGCGGCGTGAGAGCGCGAACATGCAGCCCACAGCGTCCGCCATCGATGCGATGCAAAGCCGGTGCCACCCTCAAAGAGAGGCGATTTTACTCACAGAAACATCTTCCGCCTGTCCACATCTGTGTCCGCGGACATTCGCGCTCTAAGCGCGCGGCGTGACGTTTTCTGCAACCCACGTGATGATGTCCACGAGCGTCGTGCCAGGCGTAAAAACGCCCTTGACGCCGGCCGCGTGCAGCCGTGGAATGTCTGCCTCCGGAATGATGCCGCCGCCAAAGACCACCACGTCGTGGGCGCCGTGAGCACGGAGCGCGTCAACAACCGCGGGAAACAAAGTGTTGTGTGCGCCGGACATGATGGAGAGACCAACGCCATCGACATCTTCTTGCACAGCGGCCACAGCGATCATGTCCGGCGTTTGATGCAAGCCCGTGTAGACGACCTCGTAGCCCGCGTCACGCAACGCCCGGGCCACCACTTTTGCCCCACGGTCGTGACCGTCCAGTCCGGGCTTGGCAACAAGGATGCGTACGTTGGCTGCGGGAGAGTCCATCAAAGATGTGTCTACGGTGCAGCTTGCGCAGCGGTCAAGCCTTGCGGGCCACGTACCAACTTGCCTGGCCTCTCACCGGTGAGTTCATCATGCCGTACAGTCACCACGCCGGAGACAATCGTCGCCACGTAGCCCTTTGCTCGCTGCACCAATCGACGCGCACCCGCGGGGAAGTCGAACGCGACTTCGGCATCGAGCGCGCGTAGCGCTTCCATGTCGATCACATTCACGTCAGCCTTGTACCCTGCACGCAAGAGTCCCCGGTCATTCAAGCCGTAAAACTCGGCTGTTTCGTGTGTCTGACGATGAATGATCCAAGGAAGGCTAAACTTAGCGCCACGCGTGCGATCACGCGTCCAATGGGTAAGCATAAACGTGGGCATCCCTCCATCGCACACCGCGCCGCAATGCGCCCCCGCATCCGAGAGCCCCATGCGGGTCGTTGGGTGAGACTGCACCGTGTACGTGAAGTTCAGATCGCCGTAACAATAGTTGAGCAGCGGAAAGTAGATAAATCCCTGGCCGTCGCGCGCGCAGAGTGCATCGTAGGCCATGGCCAATGGGTCCACACCTGCGGCTTTTGCGCGAGCCGCGATGCTGTCCTCAAAGTGAGGCTCATAATCCACACGCTCGCCCTCGCCGGCGCCCGCGGATTCGACGAACATTTTGTCGAAGGCACGGGTGACATATTGCTCGAAGGGATTGAGCGCAAATGTGGGCTGCTCGGCCAATATTTTTTCGCGAATCTCGGGGTCACGGAGCAACACGGAGGCCTCAGCCCAAGGCTTCGCAAACACCTCACGGAATGTGGCATGCGCCACGAAAGGGTGCGCCGTTAGCCGAAATGACATCATGACGCCGATGGCACGCCCCGCCACTTGTGCGTGCACCGGCTCGCCCGCAGCATGCGACTCTTCGAGCAGCGTGAGCACCTCTTTCCAGATCTCGGGCGCCCAATCGGTCTGATTGAAATTGAAAGACACACGACGACCGGTGCGGCGCACCAACTCACGCATCCACTTCATTTCCGCAGGCACGTTCGAGTGCTCTGGCGCCAA
>JAYWGD010000013.1:0-3350 GCA_043778435.1 Myxococcales bacterium
GAGAACGCGTGAGTGATTGTGCGAAGCCCTCTTCACGCCAAGGGCGACTAGGCGTGAATCATGAATCGGGTTAAGAGGCATTCATGCGTAGAGCTTTGATTGTGACCATTGATGGCCCTGCGGGGGCCGGCAAAAGTTCCATCGCCCGCGCGTTGGCGACTCACATGAATTATGTGCTCGTGGACACAGGGGCCTTGTACCGCACCGTTGCACTTGCGGCGATGCGCGGTTGCCTCAATCTTGTCGAACAATCCGAGCAGGTATCCACCCTTGCATCCGAGCTTGCGACGCAGCGTGCCATTCAGTTGGTGCCCGATGCAGCGGCAGGCGGTGTACGTGTAGAATTGCGAGGGGAAGATGTCTCTTTGGCCATTCGCACGCCGGAGATAGCTTTGGGCGCGAGCGTGGTTTCGGCCTATCCGGGTGTGCGCGATGCGCTTCTTTCGTTGCAACGGCAGGCGGGAGAACATGGCGGCGTGGTGCTTGAGGGCCGCGACATCGGGACGGTCGTGTTTCCTCATGCGGACGTGAAGTTCTTTCTCACCGCCAGTGCCGAGGAGCGCGCGCGTAGGCGCCATGATGAGCTCGTCGCTACGGGCAGCGATGCTTCTTATGCGGATACGTTGCGAGACGTGCAAGAGCGGGATGACCGAGACATTCGTCGAACAGTGGCGCCACTTCGTCAGGCTATCGATGCCAGACTCATCGATTCCACGGGCCGTACGCTGCAAGAGGTCATTGCGCAAATGATGAGCATTGTAGAGGCGCGCGCCACCGTGCCTCCGCCCGCATGCTGAGCGCGCGCGTGCGTTGCGCGACGCTTTTGGCTGCCTGCATCATGCATGGATGTGCGCCTTCGTTACCGGCTGCGCGCGCGCCTGAAGTTCTTCGTGGCCCCGCGGCAGATCTTCGTGTGGAGCTGCATCCGCGGCAGATGCGCGAGCACGCACCATGCGCCAAATTGTTGGGTGCGCTGTCGGATGTGGGATCGTTTGCCAACGCAGGCGCGCTGAGCGACGCCTCGCTCCAGGCCGACACATTGTCTCTGCATGTATGGGAGGGCGAGGGCGCGCGCAGGTGGGTGTGGCTGCTCGAGGGCATCGATGCCAATCAAGTGCCTTCTGCCCGAGACGGGGTTGAGCAGTGGCAGGTTCGGCCTACCACGTGGGCGATGGGCGACATGCCTTCCGAGGCTCGATGGTGGCTAACCGCGCCAAGAACCCCATTGTGCGAACCCGATTCGCCTGCTTGCGCGCAGTTTCGCGGCGACTTTTTGCGTGCTCGAGTTTCTCGTTTGCGCGAGGGGCCATTGGCGGTGATTGCGTTGGGTTTGCTGCGTCTCACAGCGGGCTTAAGTGGGCCCACCTGCGCGCCTGAGGCGCGTTTTGTCTACTCAGATGCAACGCACGCGCAGGCGGCTGGCAAGCGCTTTGAGGACGTATTGATGGTGATGCAAAAGCGTATCGAAGAGGCTGGCTGGGGAGGACTCGAAGCGCGCGTCGTAGGACCTTTGGTCACCGTCGGCACAAAACAAAAAAGACGCGACTCTTTCTAAAGAGACGCGCCTTCGCCATTCAGCTCGTGAAACCTAAGCGGTGGCCGCTTTGCGGTCGATGGCATCCTGAAGACCGCAACGAACCTTGGTGGCGCGCTTGATGCGCTTGGGCTTCCTGGGGGTCGCCAGCCATTCGTGTTTCTTTTTCATGCTCCAAAGCGCGCGGTTAGACATCCACATCCCATCGCACGGCTTGATCCTGGGTGTCAAGCCGAAGTACTTGCAAAAGTCATGCATTGTCTGTCCTTGCACTTGCGAAGCCCCGGGCGAGTGGGGTAATCTATTGAAGTTCCAGGGTGTGCGCGGCTGCTGTCGCAGCGCGACTCCCCTAAGAAGGCTCGGTTTTGTGCGAGTAGGGTACCATGAGGGTCCTACCGCCTGAGTCCAGTTCTCCTCTCAGGGCCATGTTCGGCCACTTGGAGTTTGCACATTGAGCACACCGTTTCTTGAAGCTCTTTCCACGTTAAGCGACCGTCAACTGCGCCGCATGCTGGGCGCGCGCGCGTTTTTAAGGGGCCTCGATTACGCCCGCAAAGGGGCCGTCAGCGACACCGTGCTTCACGACGTTGATGCCACCGGACAAGTGAAGGGCTCAGAGCCCGAGCCTTATTCCGTGACGTTGGGCATCGGCGAAGATGGACTTCGTTCGGGATGCAGCTGCGCGGCTTTTGCCAAAGGGCAGGGACACTGCAAACACATCGCGGCGGTGCTGATTGCGCTCCGAGACCAGCATCGCCCACGCCCCACCGCGGCACCTCAGCCCCCACTCTCCGAGTCGTCCGTGGGCGGAGATTCTTCCTCGCCATCGCTGTCGCCGGGCGGACCACGCACCATCAGCAGTGATGGTGCGCCCAGCCCACCAGGCATGGGGCGTCGCGCCAAACGACGTGCCGCGCGCGAGAACCGAGGAGGAGGGGGCAGCGCACAGCCAGCAGCAACGCGAGGGCAACACTCGCATGTGCAGAATACACAGAATGTAACGGGCGTGTATGCGTGGATGCCCGACGGCCTGCCGCGCATGCCCGAGCAGCTAGAATATCGCCTCGTGCAGCGCCCAGGTTCATTTCAGTTAACCATTTTGGACGCGGCGCTTCGTGAGCCGCTCAGCCCGGCCGCGCTTTTCGCCCTGTCCGAGGAGCTCCCGGGACCCGAGCGTGAGGTATTTCGCAGGCTGTCTCGCGTGGAGTCCCACTCGGGCAGGCGCACTTATTTGGAGGTGCGAGGTGAAGAAGCTGCCGAGATCCTTGCCGCGCTTCGTGGTCGCAAAGTCATCCTAGAGCCACAGATGATGGAGCTTCGTTTTGGCGATGAGCCGCTGCGTCCGCGCTTTGATTTGGATTTGTCGCACGACGCGGCAAAAGTATTTGTACGAGTGTATTTTCAGCGTACGGGAGATGTGCGCAAGTTTCATCTTGGGCAAGGCACCTGGCTCGATGGATTCCCGTCGTGGCACATTGACGCGACCGATGGCGTGGCGCGCCCTATCGATACGCGCGTGTCGCCTGCCAGCATGCGGAGGCTTGTGCGCTCGCCCACCATTTGGGAGCCCGCAGACAGACTCGGAGCCTTGTTGTCCCAAGGCTTGCCGCACGTCGCGCTCACGTTGGGCGCCGAGTTGCCTGAGCTTTCTCAGGTCGCCGACGTGGTTGATCACACGCCTACCTTTGTGATGCGTGCGAGCGGCTCGCTCACGGATGTACGGGTTGTTCTGCGTGCAATGTACAACCAAGTTCAGGTCGATGTGCGCGCTGACGGCATGTCGCCGCCGATTGTGTTGTTGCCACCAGAGCCCAAT
>JAYWGD010000014.1:0-10137 GCA_043778435.1 Myxococcales bacterium
GCGGGCGCGTTCTTACTGGGACGTGAGCAGCGCATCCCGCCGAAGCCGTTGTCCGTTTTGGATCCCCGGGCCACATGGTTGCAAACTGCACCCAGTGGCTTGCGCATCACCTGGCTTGGTCATTCTACGTGCCTGATCGAAATGGACGGAGCACGCGTGCTGACCGATCCGGTGTGGGGCGGCCGCGCGTCGCCGTTCTCGTGGGCTGGGCCCGCGCGCTTTCATGAGGTCCCTGTTTCCATTCGAGATCTGCCGGCGATCGATGCGGTGGTGCTTAGCCACGATCATTACGATCACTTGTGCTGGCCTACGTGGCGTGAGCTTGCGGCTTTGGACGTGCCCGTGGTCACGTCGCTGGGGGTCGGCGCGCACCTCGAGGCCTGGGGCGTGCGCGCAGCGCGCATCACCGAACTCGATTGGTGGGAGGCGGCAGAGTTCGCGGGTGGAGCACTGCAAATCACCGCGGCACCTGCGCGTCACTTTTCGGGGCGCACGGGCCAAAACAACGAAACGTTTTGGTCGTCGTGGGTCATCGACAGCGGCAAGCACAAGGTGTTCTTCAGCGGCGACACGGGCCTCACCGACGAGTTCGAGGAGATCGGTCGCCGCCTTGGGCCCTTCGATGTCACGCTGATGGAGGTGGGCGCATTTCACCCTAGCTGGTCCAGCATTCATCTAGGTCCTGACAACGCCATGCGCGCCCACACCATGCTGCGCGGCAAGCATCTGATGCCCGTACATTGGGGTACATTCAATCTTGCGCTTCATGCTTGGGATGAACCCGGCGAAGTGCTGCTCGCGAAGGCCCCAGAGCTTGGTATCTCACTTCTTACACCCCGCTTGGGACTTCCGTTCGAGCCCTCGCTTGCAGAGGCTCCCGAGGCTTGGTGGCGAAGCCTGTAAAGGATCCGGCTGCGCCGGTTGCGGAGGCGCAGAGGATGTCCTTCGCGTCCGCCAAAGCCTTCGAGTCGTGGCTAAGAAAGAACCACGGTTTGCAGGTGGGGATTTGGATGCAAATTGCAAAGAAGGGCTCGGGCTTGCCTTCTGTCACGTACGCGGAGGCCGTCGAGGCGGCGTTGTGCTGGGGATGGATCGACGGCCAAGTAAAGAGCCTCGATGCGACGTACTTTTTGCAAAGATTTACACCGCGCCGGCCACGCAGTCTTTGGTCCAGGGTGAATCGCGACAAGATAGAGCAACTCGAAATCGACCAACGGATGCAAGCGCCTGGCGTTGCCGAAGTAGAGCGCGCCAAAGCGGATGGGCGTTGGGCGCGCGCGTACGAATCTGCAAGTCGGATCGCGGTGCCGGCCGATCTCGAGTCTGCGTTAGATGCCAATCCGAAGGCGGCCCTGTTCTTCGGTGCGCTCAATGCCAACAATCGGTATGCGGTGCTGCATCGCGTGCATACTGCAATAAAACCAGAAACCCGCGCGGCGCGGATTGCAAAATTTGTGGCGATGCTCGCCCGCGGCGAAAAGATCCACGTCTAGGACGCGCGCGCGTTCGTTGTATTTCTTTGTTGACGTTATGAAGACCGCGAAGTAATTGAAAGTGGTTTTCAACTTCGTCAGGAGCTCGCAACATGCACAAATCAGCCCGTTTGGTTCTCTCTACCCTGGTCGCCGGCGCGTTTGCCCTCGCGTGTTCGTCGTCGACGACGCCGGCAGCTGGTGTGGGAGCCATCAGCCAAGCGGACGTCGTACGTGGCTACGCGGGGCTTGTGCACGAGACCTATGAGGCGTCGCTCGATGAGATGATCTTGCTTCAAACGGCGATCCATTCCTTCGTTGCCGCGCCGAGCGCGGTCGGCCTCGAATCCGCGAAGGCGGCGTGGATCAAAGCGCGCGTGCCTTATCTTCAGAGTGAGGCGTTTCGCTTCTACGGCGGCCCAATCGATGGCGAACCCGATGGCCCCGAGGGGCGCATCAATGGTTGGCCGTTGGATGAGGTCTACATTGATTATGTTGCCGGTGTAGAGGACGGCGGAATCATCAACCGCAAGACGAACGGCGTGTTCGACGTGCCCGCGATCAGCAAAGAAGTGATCTCGGAGAAGAACGAAATTGGCGGTGATAAGAACCTCTCTGCGGGCTGGCATGCGACCGAGTTTTTGCTTTGGGGTCAGGACACAAGTGCAACCGGTTCGGGCGCGCGCCCATTCACCGATTTCGTGACCGGCACGGGCAGCACGGCAGCGAACCAAGATCGTCGCCGCGCCTACCTCAAGGCCGCCGTCGATCTGATGGTGGACGATTTTTCCGCGGTGGAGAAGCAGTGGGATGTGGGCACCGTCGGCACCTACGGTACGGCCTTCGCCGCTGCAAACCCGACAGCAAAAATCGGTGACATTCTGAAGGGAATGGGAAGCTTATCAGGCTCCGAACTCTCCAAACAGCGCATGAACAACGCGTACGAGACCAAAGACCAGGAGGAGGAGCACTCCTGCTTCAGCGACACAACCAATCAGGACATCGTGTTCAATGGCGTAGGGATAGAGAATGTGTACCTAGCTCGCTTTGGCTCTTTTAAGGCGCGCTCGTTGAGCGAACTCGTCAGGGCGAAAAGCGCCTCCTTGGACGCAACGATGCGCGCGGATCTCACGGCAGCGATTGCAGCCACACAAGCTGTTCCTGCGCCCTTCGATCAATCCATCTTGGGTGATGATTCAGCACCAGGGCGCATAAAGTTGAAGGCCGCCATCGACGCTTGGGTTCCAGTCACCAAAGACATCGCGGAAATTGCGACCACGCTCGGTGTCGTCCTAAATCTCGAGTAATCAGGACATGCGCTACCGCCTCTTGCACCCGTTTGTGATTGTCGCGTTCGCCCTAGCCGCTTGTACAGGCGCAAATGTGGATGCGGGCATCGCTGATTTGTCGAGCGCCCCCGAAGCCTCTGGTGGAGACACAACCATTCGCGATGTGACAAGCAGTGCGTACAGCTTTGCTGCTCGGAACCTGAGCGAAGAGGAGCGCAAGGCCTTTGAACTGGGTAGCCACTTTTTCAATCAGGGTTGGGTCACGGCGCCGGCCTCGGCATCTGGCAACGACGGTCTGGGGCCCGTGTTCAACGCGGCCTCGTGTTCCACCTGTCACTCCAAGGCGGGCAGAGGCGCGCCACCTGAGAATGTGGGTGACGAGTTCGTAGGCGTGTTGATGCGGCTTAGTGTGCCCGGCTCATCTCCGCATGGGGGGCCGAATGCGGAGCCTAGTTATGGTCTCCAGTTTCAGCAGCGAAGCATTTTGGGTGTACCGGCCGAAGGTCGTGTCCGTGTGGACTACTCCGAACAGCCTGGCTCGTTCGCGAGCGGTGAGCGCTACAGTTTGCGTGCCCCCAAGTACGTGTTCGAGGGGCTCAACTTTGGCGATTTTGCCTCAGGCACGATGAGCTCCCCGCGTGTGGCGCGAGCGATGATTGGGCTCGGTCTTTTGCAGGCTGTTGATGCCTCGGTCGTACGTGGTCATGCCGATATCGACGATACAAACCGCGATGGGATCTCGGGCCGCGCCAATGAGGTGTGGGACGAGCAGGCGCAGGCGACGAGGCTAGGGCGTTTTGGCTGGAAGGCCAATCAGCCAACGGTAGAGCAGCAGGTGTATGAGGCCTTCTTGTCAGACCTCGGCATCACCTCGGTGCCCGCATCGACTGAGAATTGTAAAAGTGTGCAGAATGCATGCATGTCGGCGCCCTCGGGCGGCACGAGTGCGGAGCCGGAACTGTCGGAGCAAAAGCGCGTCGCCATCACGCGCTGGAATATGACTTTGGCCGTACCCGCGCGTCGCCATTGGAAAGAGCCGGAGGTCGCGCGAGGCGAAGCCTTGTTTCATCAAGCTGGGTGCGCGGGTTGTCACTTGTCGCAGATGCAAACGTCGGTGCTTGAGGGCTATCCGGCGCTCTCCAACCAAACGATTCGTCCGTACACGGACCTGCTGCTCCACGACATGGGGTCGGAGCTCGCCGATGGTCGTCCAGATTATTTAGCGAGTGGCCGGGAGTGGCGCACGCCGCCTCTGTGGGGCATCGGCCTGCTCAAGACTGTGAACAAGCATCAGTATTTGTTGCACGACGGTCGTGCGCGCGGCTTTGCGGAGGCGATCCTTTGGCATGGCGGCGAGGCCAGCGGACCACGCGAAATGTTTTACGACATGAGTGCCTCAGACCGTGCGGCACTGCTCGCATTCTTAGGCGATTTGTAGGAAGAGAGGCTCACACGATGCGCATTATTTCAGCCTTAATGACACTTGTGGTGGCGACGGCCGTGTCCCTTGTGGTTGCAGCATGCAGCGATACAAATGCGGCCTCTGCGGCCTCTGCGCTTGATGCAAAGCCGGTGCTTGCTGCGCTTACCACCAATGTGTTCGTGCCCGGCTTGAACGACCTGGAAACGCAGGCGCTCGCACTTCAAAGTGCGGTAGGTGATTGGGACTCGGTGGAGCCTACAGAGCAGCGCTTGATGGCGGCCCAAGACGCGTGGAAGTCCGCACGGAACGCATGGCGACTTATCGATGCTTATCGCTTTGGGCCCGTCGAGAGTTTGCGCATCACGGCGGCGTGTGATTTCTCGCCCACGAACACCTCGTCGCTGGAGACCTTTCTGGAGAGCACAAATCCCATCACCGCCGAGGCTGTGGAGCAGCTTGGGGCAAACCTCCGCGGCTTTGGTGCAATCGAGTATTTGATGTTCGACAACGCAGGCAACCCGAGCATGCTCGCAAAATTTGTAGGCACTTCCGGCGCACGCAGGCGCAAATATGTGCAGATTGCATCATTGTTGGTGCACGACAAAACGGCCGAGCTCAAAGCTGCTTGGGGCGATGGCAAGGGGCCTGGCTTTGCGCGTGAGGTGGCAGAAGCTGGCGGCGCAAGCGTCACGTTTCCATCCGCAAAATCGGCCATCGATCAGATCGTCAACTCGGCCATCTTCTCGGCTGAGCTTGTGACCAACACCAAGATTGGTAAGCCCGCGGGCAAGAAAACGGGCGGCGTGCCCCAGCCAGCCGATGTGGAGTCGGCGCGAAGTGACAACACGATCGCTGAGCTCGATCTCGCGCTCGCAGGAGTCATGCAAGTCTACGAAGGAAGTCCGTCTTCTGGTTCAACGGAGAGCCGCCCCGGAATCGCAGCGCTGGTGCGTGCGAAGAATGCAGCCCTCGACGTACGCGTGCGCGCGTCTTTTGCGCTTGCACGAGCCAAAGTGCTCGCCATTCCCAAGCCTTTTCGCACCGCCATTGTGGATCACCCTACAGACGTCGAAGCCGCCTATCAGGCTGTGAAGGCGGCGAAGAATGTGATGAGCACGGAGGTCACGTCGGTACTTGGCACGACGCTCAAGTTCAATGACAACGATGGCGATTAGTCGCCCAATCTATGCACCATGCCTTTTTGTCGCCGCGCTCTCTGTGAGTGCGGCGCGTGCGTCTGCATCTGAGTCCTCGCCGTTGGGGGAATCTTCGGCTGGCGATGACGGTCCTGTGGTAACCGAAGTGAAGGTGAGGCAAAAAGCCGTCGAAGCGTTGGTCGCGAGCTCGGGCTCGGGCACCAAAATGAGTGAGGCGGAGATCAAGCGGGCGGCGCCCACCAGCACCGCGGAGATGCTGCGGCGTGCGCCAGGCATCACGGTACGCTCTGAAGATGGCATGGGCCTTCGGCTAAACTTGGGCGTGCGCGGCCTGAGCCCCACGCGCAGTCGCCTGGTGCTTGTGCAAGAGGATGGAGTGCCCGTGGTGGTGAGCCCCTACGGCGAGCCCGAGATGTATTACACCACACCCGTGGAGCGCGTGCAGCGCTTGGATGTGCTCAAGGGTCCCGAGGTTTTGCTCACGGGCCCGCAGACGGTGGGCGGCGTGGTGAACTTGTATGCGTGGGCGGCGCCGTTCAAGCGAGAGGCCGCGCTCGAGCTGGACTACGGACAGCGCGACTACGGCAAGGTGCTTGCTCGCTTTGGCGATAGCACCGAGGACGGCGACGTGCGCTTCGTGGTGCAAGCCATGCACAAAGAGGGGAGCGGGTTTCGCGCGATGCCCTTTCACGTGAACGACGCGATGGGCAAGCTTGCCTTCCCGACGTGGAAGAATGGGACGGCGGTACTAAAGGCCGTGGCCTATGAAGAGGGCTCAAGCACCACCTACACGGGGCTCACGGAGCCTTTGTACCGGAGCAACCCGCGGCTAGACACTGTGGCGCCCGGCGACAGCATCAAGATTCAACGCTATGAGCTCAGCTTGCAACACGAGCAGCGCTTGGGCGCGCGTTCGATGCTGCGCACCACCTTGTTTGCCTACACCGTGAACCTTAAAATTGGGCTTCAGGACTTCGATCGCAGCCGGGTGCCAGGAGCTGAGTATGCGCGGGTGTTGGGCCCGGAGGGCCTCGACGGCGCGGCATTGTTTATGCGTTCGACCTACACCCTTCGTCATCGCGATTACTACGTGCTTGGCATCGAGCCTCAGCTTGAGCACCATCTGAATACAGGGTCCGTTGCGCACAAATTGCTCATCGGGACACGCATCATGGCCGACATCGCCGTGCGTCAGATGCAACGCACGGGCGACGGCACGACGCCCGCGATGCCGCTCAGCGATGACACGACGTCCATCATGGGCGTCGCTGCGTATGCGAGCGATCGGATCGCACTACGGGACTCGTTGGTGCTGACGCCGGCGTTTCGTGTGGAGCATGCGGAGGCGAGCAAACAGACGCGTCGTGTGCTCGACCAGGGCGTTTCGCAGCTGGCCTCGTTCTCGGGAACAAGCGCCAACACGGGCTTCATGCCTGGCGTGAGCTTGGTGCTCGGCAAGCCTCAGCTCAATGCGTTTGGCGGCGTGCATAGCGGATACTCACCACCGCGCGTGAGCCAGTCCATCACGCCCACCGGTCAGGATGCCAGTTTGGATGCAGAGCGCAGCATGAACTATGAGCTGGGCGCAAAGTGGCGTCCGAGCAAGCATGTGCGTGTCGATGCCACGGGATTTCTTACCAACTTTGACAACCAGCTGATCTCGAACAACACGCTGTCGGGCACGTCGGCAGAGTTTAAAAATGGTGGCAAGACGCGCCACGTAGGCGCCGAAGTGACGGCCCAGGTTCGCTTCGGAAAAGCGCTGCACCTGCCGTTGGACGTAGACCTTTCGGGCCAGTACACCCGCACGCGCTCCACCTTTGTAGGCGGCACGTACAGCGGCAACTTTGTGCCTTATGCGCCCGAGAACACGAGCACCGTCACCCTGGATGGTGAACACAAGGCGGGTTTTGGGGCGCAGATCTCCTGGAGTCATGTGGGCCCGCAATATGCCGACGAGGCCAACACCCAAGACCCCGATTTTTCGGGCCGCGCCGGCGTAGTCCCTGCCTACGATGTGGTCGATGTCGGTGCACGATACAAGCATGCAAAGTCGGGGGTCACCCTGGCGCTCTATGTGAAGAACGCACTGGACCAAGTCTATCTCTCTAGCCGACTGCCCAATGGCATTTTCACCTCAGGCTATCGCCAAGCGTTCTTGAGTCTCAAGTGGTCGACCAACTAGCGCCTCGCGTGGAGCAGAGCTTGGGCGCCCGTGTTGACATCGCCAGTTTGGTGGCGTTCCGCGTGCTTTTTGGCGGCGCCATGGTCGTCGCTGTCGCCAGGTTTTTTGCTCATGGTTGGATTCATGAGTACACGCAGGTGCCCACCCATTTCTTCTCTTACTGGGGCTTTGCGTGGGTGCGTCCTTGGTCGGGCATGGGCATGCATGTGCACTATGCATTGATGGGGGCAGCGGCGCTTTCATTGATGCTCGGCTTCTACGCGCGCGCGAGTGCCGCGTCGTTCGGGCTGCTGTTTGCGTATGCGCATCTCGTCGACAAGACCAACTACCTTAACCACTACTACTTTGTGGTCTGCACAAGTGCGCTTCTGGCGTGCATGCCCAGTGATGGCGCGTGGTCGGTGCGCGCGTGGATCCGTCCGCACGATGCGTGCGAGACCGTCCCCGCGTGGTGCGTGTGGATGCTGCGGTTCCAGGTCGGCGTCGTGTATTTTTTTGGTGGTGTGGCCAAGCTCAATGCCGATTGGTTGTGGCACGCGCAGCCGCTGACCATTTGGCTCAATGCCAACACAGAAGTGCCGCTGATTGGTCCGTGGCTGCATCTCAAAAGCGTGGCTTATGCATTCAGTTGGGCCGGGGCGTTCTATGATCTCACCATCGTCGGCTGGCTGCTTTGGCGCAAGTCGCGGCCCTTCGCTTATGTGGCGGTCGTCGCTTTTCATCTCGTGACAGCGCGCCTATTTCAGATCGGGATCTTTCCTTGGATCATGATCGCGGCTTCGCCCATCTTCTTTGATCCGTCGTGGCCTCGCGCGATGTTGGGCCGCTTGGGCGTTCGACGAGCCGGTGAGCTGCAACTGCCGGATGCCAATGAGAAAAATCCAGAACGCCTTCCCGTGGGTCTGCGCATCTTGATGGCAAGCTATGTGGTCTTGCAGCTGCTCCTGCCGCTTCGGCACTTGGCCTACCCCGGCAACATGCTTTGGACGGAGCAAGGGTATCGGTTCTCGTGGAACGTGATGTTGATGGAGAAGAACGGCGCCATCGAGATGAGCGTGGTCGACAAGCGGACGGGCAAGACCTCGGTCGTGGATCACTCGGACTACCTCACGCGCTATCAGACCAAGATGATGTCCACACAGCCAGACATGATCTTGCAGTATGCACATATGATTTTCGAAGACCACCGCGCGCGCGGAATCGACGTAGAGGTGCATGCCGATGCGTGGGTGTCGCTCAATGGGCGCAGGCCTCAAAGGCTGGTAGACCCGCACGTGGACCTGGCCCTAGAGCAAGACACGCTTGCCGCGAAGAGCTGGATTTTGCCTTTCGCAGAGAGCCAGCCAGAGTTCTAGACGTTGCCGCGCAGAAGCGGCGCTGTGGGGCGACCGCGCGTGCAGGCCTCAGATCGTGACGCGGCCCATGCGACCCATGCGGTAGTCTTCGAAGGCTGTCTGGATCTCTTGCGCGGTGTTCATGACAAAGGGGCCGTGGGCGACGATGGGCTCGTCAATCGGCTCACCGCTAAGCAACAGCACGGTGGCTTCTTCAAGCGCCTCGATGACCAAGTCGCCTCCCTCGCGGCTCATCACGGCGAAGCGCTCAGCGCCCACCTCAGTACCTGCAATCTGCACGCGTCCTCGTAGCACCAACACGCCGCCGCCATGCCCGTTGGGAATGGCAAGCGTGTTTTTGCTTTGCGCGGGCAATCGCAAGTCCCACACGTTCATGGCCGTGAAGGTCAGTGCTGCACCGCGCACCGTGTCGCCGCTCTCCTCCATGTCGCCCGCAATCAAGCGCGCTGTGCCACCGCCGCCAAGCGAGACCTCCTCAATCTGAGCTCGGTTTAGCGGCTGGTAGCGCGGCGGACTCATCTTGTCCTTGGCCGGCAAGTTCACCCACAGCTGCACCATCTCAAAGGCGCCGCCGCGTTTTGCAAAATCGCGACCATGAAACTCTTCGTGCACGATGCCGCTTGCGGCCGTCATCCACTGCACTTCGCCCGGCCCAATGGTGCCCCGGTTGCCCACCGAGTCGCCGTGCTCCACTTCGCCTTCGTAGACGATGGTCACGGTCTCAAAGCCGCGATGTGGGTGCTGGCCTACGCCCAGCTTTTTGTCTGTGGGCGGGAAGGTGACGAGGCCGCCGTAGTCCATCATCAAAAACGGACTGATGTCGGCCGTGAACGAGAGGCCGCCAAACATGCTCTTCACTTTGAAGCCATCACCCACCCAATGAAAGGCCGGAGGAGCGATCACAGTGCGGATGGTTTTGGCTTGCGCGTTCATGAAGGCAAATGTGCACACGCTGGTGCCCTAGGGCTAGCAGTACCGGCGTGCAACGCAGTGTTGCGCAGTGTTGCGCAGTGTCGCATTTGGGCAGGCGGCCGCCTCAATCCATCGGAATGGCCGCGGCGCGCATGACCTTGGCCACTTGCTCAAGCATGGGCGCGGCAAACGCACCTAGCGACGCCACGCCGCCCACCAATTCGCCCACGCCCGCGATGAGTGCGTGACTGCGTTTGCGCCCCTGCGACTCGTCGTGCACCGCAAAGTACAAGATGCCCATTTGCAGGACCCATAGGCCGCGCGCGAACACTTCTTGCGCGTCG
>JAYWGD010000015.1:0-3339 GCA_043778435.1 Myxococcales bacterium
TGCGGCCCGTGCACGGAGATCCATTTCTTTCATGGCGACAATGCTGATCCGGCCACCCTCTGCGACGAGCCCACGCCCGACGGCAAAGGCTGGATGGAGATCTGGAATCTGGTGTTCATGCAGTACGATCGCGCTGCAAACGGAACACTCACGCCGCTACCCAAGCCCTGCGTAGACACGGGTATGGGCCTCGAGCGCATCAGCGCCGTGCTGCAGGGCAAGACAAGCAACTACGATGCCGACTTGCTGCGCGCCTTGGTCGACAAAGCCTCGCTCATCTCCGGCAAGCCCTACACGGCCAGCATGGGCGACGACGACGTCTCCATGCGCGTCATCGCAGATCACGCACGCACGGCTGCATTCCTGATTGCGGAGGGCATCTTTCCGGACAAATCGGGCCGCGAATATGTGCTCCGTCGTGTCATGCGCCGCGCCATTCGTCATGGTCACCGCCTGGGAATTGCGAAGCCGTTCTTGCACGAGGTTGCGCTCTTGGTCTGCACCATGATGGGCGAGGCCTATCCCGAATTGCTTGCGCGCAAAGAAGTGATCGCCAACGTGTGCGAGCAAGAAGAGGTGCGCTTTCGTCAGACCATCGAACGTGGCTTGGGCATGCTCGATGAGCAAGCTTCATTGATGCAAAGTGCAGGTAAAATGGTGCTGTCGGGCGATGTCGCATTTCGATTGTATGATACATTTGGTTTCCCGCTGGACCTCACGCAAGTCATCGCCCAAGAGCGCGGCTTTACGGTGGACGAGCCGGGTTACGAGGCTGCGCTCAATGCCGCGCGCGAGCGCAGTGAGGGTTCCAAAGTGGGAGATGCGGCGGTAGAAAGCGTGCAGCGAGAGCTGGCAGATGCGTTGGGTGTGCCCCAAGAATTTGTGGGCTACGGGCACCTTGTGGCGGCCGGAACCATCAAAGCCTTGGCCGTGGCAGGCAAGCGTGTCGCAGGCGCAGGTCCAGGCGATTCTCTGCTCTTTGTGTCGCCCAATACGCCCTTTTACGCTGAATCGGGCGGCCAAATGGGCGATGTGGGCGTGGTCACGGGGCCTGGTGGTCTGCAACTGCGCGTCACGGGCGTCACCAAGGGTCCCCTGGGCGTATTCATGCATCATGCACGCGTCGAGTCTGGCGAGTTGCGCGAAGGCGGATCCGTGCAGTTTGCAGTGGACGAAGCCACCCGCAACGCCACGCGTCGCAATCACTCGGCAACCCACCTTTTGCACTGGGCGCTGCGCGCAACCTTGGGAGAGCACGCCACGCAAAAGGGCTCTCTTGTTGGGCCCGAACGCTTACGCTTCGACTTTTCTCATGGCGCCTCGCTCAGCCAAGCGGAGCTCTTTCAACTCGAGGATCTTGTGAATGCAAAAATTCGCGAGAACGCCCCTGTGCAGACAGAGGTGCTGCCCATTGCGGAGGCGCGAGCCAAAGGCGCGGTGGCCATGTTTGGCGAAAAGTATGGCGACAGTGTGCGCGTGCTCACCATGACGGCCGACTCGGTCGAGCTTTGCGGCGGCACGCATGCGAGCGCCTTGGGCGACATCGCCATCTTCAAGATCTTGTCGGAGTCGGGTGTCGCGGCAGGCGTGCGCCGCATCGAAGCCCTCACGGGCGCGCCGGCATTTACTTACATGCGCGAAACGGAAGCCAAACTCATTCAGGTTGCACGCTCTCTCAAAAGCGCGCCGGCCGAGGTCGTGGAGCGCGTGGAGAAGTTGGTTGCTCGTGAGCGCGTGCTAGAGAAAGAGCTGACAGACACGAAGCGCGCTTTGGCGTTGGGCGGCTCTGGCGGGGGAGCGGGCGACCTCACCGCCGGGGCATTTGATGTCACGGGTGGCCGCGCGCTCGCAGTGCGTGTCGACGGTTTGGATGCCGCCGCACATCGCGAACTCGCCGAGCAATTGCGCGACAAGCTGGGCAACGCGGCCGTGCTTGTCACTTCGGTGACTGCAGGGAAAGTGCAACTTGTGGTCGCAGTGACCAAGTCGCTCAGCGCGACGTACAAGGCCGGAGACTTGGTGAAGCGCTCGGCCGCGGCCGTCGGTGGAAGCGGAGGCGGGCGCCCAGACATGGCGCAAGCGGGAGGCACCGATGTGGCCAACGCCGACGCTGCGATGGACGCATTTAGAACGGCCTTCGCCGTCTCCTGAACTTCATCAGATGGTGCTCGCTGCATGCGCTGGCAGCGAGGCGACAAACTCTCCAAACGCCGTCCAGTAAGCCAGACGGTTTTCGGCTTCGATGCTGTTGTGATCTCCGTTGGGTAACAGCTTGAGTGTGGTGATGCCGCCGGAGCTTTTTGCGTTCGCGTGAGCATGGCCTACGGGCACGATGGTGTCGTTCTCTGCGTGGATAATGAGCGTGGGGCCAGCAAAGGACGCCAGCTTCTCAGCATGATCAAAGTCGTCCGCGATCGCGCTGTCCAGCTCTGCATCCGACATCCCTATTTGCGCGGGCCGCACACGCATGAGCACGCGCTCTCGTACGTCGGCGATGCCGCTCTCGAGCACCAGACCGCCGATTTTTGGCTCAATTTTGGCAAGTTCGCACGCTGGGATCGAACCCACCGAACGCCCAAACACGATCAAGTCTTCGGGCGCCAAGCGGAGCGCATCGAGCATCGCCTCTGCATCCTCTAGCAAGGCAGGGAGTGAAGGCTCGCCATCCGATTCGCCGTACCCGCGATACTCGGCCACGCACAACCCCACGCCCGCTTTGCGCATCTGCGCTGCAAACACCCCCGTGTAGTCTGCAGCGACTTCGCCATTGCCATGAAAGAGCAGCACTGTACGTCCGCCGCGCGGTGCTCGTTCGTAGTGACACGCGAGGCGCACGCCGTCTGTGGAGGGCACCCAATAAGGGCGCGCCAACGCATCGGCGCGAGGAAAGAAGTAGCGACTGCTGAGAAGCGGATGATCAAGCACGAGCCACACATAGACTGCCACAACGGCAGACTAGAAATAAATTCGCGCTGTTGCCCCGAAAGTGCGGCGCAGTCTATGCAACTTACATGCAAATGCCTGGCGCGGGAAACTTGTCGCAGAGCGACTGAATCTCCTGTGCCACGCGCGTTTCGATCCCGGCGTTCGCCTGGCTTTGGAGCACCTCGTCCATCCAGTCTGCCAGCTTGTGCATCTCTGCCGCGCCCATGCCGCGTGAGGTCACCGCGGCCGTGCCTAAGCGTACGCCCGAAGGGTCGAAGGGTTTTCGCGTGTCAAAAGGCACGGCATTGTAGTTAAGCACCATGCCGGCGCGGTCTAGCGATTGCGCGGCCACCTTGCCCGTCACGTTCTTGTTGCTCAGATCGATGAGCAACAAATGGTTGTCCGTGCCGCCGG
>JAYWGD010000016.1:0-10115 GCA_043778435.1 Myxococcales bacterium
ATCGAGATTGAGTCCACGCTGCACGTGGGAACACGCGTCCGCGTGTCCATTCCAACCGGGCGTCCGCTGCCCGCTCGCAGCTCGCGCTCACTGTTGCCAGAACCCATGCTGGATCTCGACGACGAAGACGACTTGAGCTAACCCACAGCGCATGCGACTTGACGGCAAGCATATTGTGCTCGGTGTTTCGGGCAGCGTGGCCGCATACAAATCTGTGTATCTTGCACGACTGCTTCTGAAGGAGGGCGCGCGCGTCAGTCCAGTGCTCACGGCGCGCGCTCGTCATTTTGTTGGGGCGACGACGTTCTCGGCCATCACGGGGCATGCGGTACCCGAGTCGATGTGGGACGAGCCGGGTGAGGTGCATGTGGCGTTGTCAAAAGATGTCGACGCATTGCTCATCGTGCCCGCGACGGCCGACTTGTTGGCGCGTATGGCGAGTGGTCGCGGTGATGACTTGCTCAGCGCTCTTTACTTGTGTTCACGCGCGCCAGTCCTCTGCGCGCCGGCGATGCATCCGTCCATGTGGGCGCACCCAGCGGTGCATCGCAATGTGGGCATGCTGCGTTTGGATGGTGTGCAGTTCGTGGGGCCTTCGGTCGGCGAGGTCGCTTCGGGTGAGCACGGCGCCGGGCGCATGGAGGAGCCCGAGGCCATTGTCGAAGCGCTAATTGCGAGATTGAACGCAGGTCCCAAAGCCTACGCGGGCAAACGGGTGGTGATCACTGCGGGCCCCACATTTGAGGACATCGATCCTGTACGCTTTCTGGGCAACCGTTCCAGTGGCACGCTGGGCTTCGCCGTGGCTCGGGCGTTTGCGGAGCAAGGGGCCGAAGTCGTGTTGATTGCGGGGCCGGTGTCGTTGTCGACCCCCAGGAGCGTTGACCGCCAAGACGTGCGTAGCGCCCAGGAAATGCATGCTGCCGTCGAGGCGCATGCACCGGGATGCGACGTCTTTGTGGCAGCGGCGGCGGTCGCGGACTTTCGGCCTGAACACTATTCCGAAGACAAGATTAAGAAGTCTCAAGGGGCACCCGTTTACAACTTGGTGCGTACTGCAGACATCTTGGCGGAGGTTTGCGGCTGGACGAAAGAGCGACGCCCCTTTCGCGTCGTCGGCTTTGCCCTGGAGACGGGGAACGACGCGCAGGTCGCGAAGCTTGGTGCGGAGAAGCGCGTGCGTAAAGGATGCGATTTGCTTTTTGCCAATCGGGCAGACGAAGCGCTGGGTCTCGTGCAGACGAGGCTATGTGCGGTCGATGGAAAGAGCGAACGATGGATTGGCCCCTTTGACAAAACAACAGCAGCGGCGAGCGTTCTCAGGATGCTCTCTGAGTTGGACGCCTGATACCTTCTGCCCGCGAAGCCCTAGCCAAAAAAAGCGCCAAAACCTAAGAGGTCGTGGCGCTTTTGATGCTTGCGGAGCGGGAGACGAGATTCGAACTCGCGACGTCAACCTTGGCAAGGTTGCACTCTACCACTGAGTTACTCCCGCGGCTCAGCGGGTTCTATGTCGAAGGATGCATAGTCGTCAAAGAAAAAGTGTGGACCTCGTGCGCAATCTCTCAGGCCTGTGCATGCGCAGTTGACGACGTCTTGGTTGCAAACTGCACGCGTACCTCGCTGCGGCCTTTGAAAAACTGCTGCACATCCCACACGGGGCCAACGACAAAGCTCAACGGGTCGTCGGCGAACGCGGGCTTGTTCTTCTCAAACACACTGTGCCCCGCAATGTTGAGCACCCAACCGCCTAAAAATGTACTGGCCGAGGCAAACCAGAATGGTCGAAATGGCTTGAAGAGGATGAGGCCCAGCGCACCGCCCGCAATCATCGGAATCCCAACCATATGCAAGACGCGGTTGGTCTTGTGTACATGGGTTGCGGCATAGAAGCGCGCGGCCTCGTTCCAACGCTCTTTGAAGCCACCCTGAAACTCTGGGTGGTTCGCGCGCCATGCGGCCTCAATTTGCGACAAGCCTTTGGCGACCATGGTCAAACCTTCGAGCTTTCGTCCAACCACAAGGCCAAGCATACCGCCCACTGTCAGCCACATACCGGATTCTGATTTTTGCTTCATGGGTTGGCGTCCTTTGTTGGTTTGGGCCATACGTTTTCGGGGAGGGAACTTGTTGCTCCAGAGCCATCGGGCATGGAGCGATAAAGTGCATCGTAGTCGTCGAGCGCAGTCTCCAAGGAGAACCAGCGAAGCGCAACCTGCCTTGCACGCATCGCTCTCTCTGGAGCCGCCATGCAAGCAACAAGTGCAGCCGCCGCTTGCTCAAAATCATCATCGGGCTCCACATGCACGCCCGCGCCCGGCTCAGAAAGAACGCGCCTTACGTCACCGATGTCGTTGGCGACGACCGGAAGTCCGCTCGCGAGATACTCGCCCATTTTGGTCGCGGCCGATGCGCGCTTGGAGAACGTAGAGCGAATAAAAGAGATGCCTGCAACGCCCAAACGCAGCAGTCCTGGCACGCGATCGCGCTTTGCTGAGCGCACCACAAGTTCGTGCTCGACGCCCGCGGCGCGCAGAACGTTAGCAATGGGCTCTGCACTGTCCCGAGTCACGACCAAGAAACGGGGGTTCGCTACTTTGGTGCGAAAAGCCAAGTAGAATCGGGCCATCTCGTCCGCCAAATACCAAGTACCCATCGAGCCAACATAGACCAAGGCTTGGGTGTTTTCGAAGGCATGCTTGAGCTCTGCATCTTGCTCACCGTCGGGCGTGAAGGCGTCGCTGTCAGCACATGTGGGAATCAAATGAATGGGGGCGCGACGCTCGTGCGCATACATGTATTCTTCATGCAGATAGCGGCGAGCATTCTCTGTCAACACCGTGATGGCCGCCGCGCGGTTGTAGCTTGCGCGCTCGATTTGCTTCAGCGCACGGTACGCGGGGCTACCCAAAACCAGCGTCCCCGTGTCGGCTTTTTCGTCGAACCAGAATCCACGCGAGTCACAAAGAAAGGGAATACGAAAGGCGCCCGCAAGCACCATGGCGAGGCCTGCCATGCCAAGAGAGCGAGCATGAATAAGATCGGTGCGGCTTGCGACCGCCTGAATCGGTGCGATCCCTGCCAACGCGAGAGGGTTGAGCACTGCCCACGGGCGTTTGATGTATGGGATGGATGTCCAACGAATGCCTTCTTCGATGGGGCTGCGAAAACGCGCGGGCACGCCTGGCTTCTCGAACGTGACGAGATCCATGCTGTGGCCTCGTGACGCAAGGCCCGCCACGTAAGGCAGAATCTGGCTTCGACCTAGAGGATCTTCGAGACCATCCAACGACACAAACATCGCGCGTCGAGTGCCGCCATCATGAGAGCGATTGCCTAAGACCGTCATGGGCTACAGCTTAGCCGTATTTTCGCAACAACCCATGCAGAGGATTCATCAGCGTGCAGGCTGGTAACCAGCAGACTGTTGTCGCGAAGCATTGTCCCGCCAGCGTGGTAGGGGGTTGTGGCAGCATTGTGAGATTGTGCGCCGAGGGGCTTATGAGGTGTGAAATAGCTCATCTGTTGTGGTACCGCGCGTGCACGGTCCTATGAAACTCAGCGCTCTGCTCTTGCCCGACCTTCGTCGTCTCCTTCGGGAGGCGCCGGAGCGTATTCGCGAGCTGCTCGATGATGTGCATCCAGAGGATTTCGCCGATTTGGTCGGTGAGCTGGACCCTGACGACGCGGCAGAGCTCATGCGATTGATGCCTGCGGAAGAGGCGGCTCCGATTTTTGGCCGTCTCGAGGAGCACGAGCAGGAAGCACTTGCGGAGTTGATGCCGGCCGAGTCGATGGCCGAGATCGCCAGCGAGATGGAGGCGGACGAACGCGCCGACTTGTTCTCCACATTGCCCGAAGCGATGGGCGATGCGATCCTTGCCAAGCTGCAAACGGTGGATCCTGAGGCCGCCGAAGAAGTGCGCGAGATGGAGAAGTGGCCCGAGACTTCGGCTGGCCATTTGCTCACCACCAGCTATTGCACCGCGCGTCCAGACGTCACCATCGCACAGGTGCTTGATGCCGTGCGCGCGCATGTGGCCGAGATTGGTGACCAGCCGGTCTACAATGTGTACGCGATGGACGATCAAGATCGTCTCCTTGGTTTTGCGCCTCTCAAAGACCTGATCGTTGCGCAGCCCTCGGAGCTGTTTGATCAGGTGTATTCTACCAATATTTTGAGCGTGCCTCCCGATATGGATCAGGAAGAGGTGGCGCGGCATATGGCCAAGTACGATCTGAACGTCGTGCCGGTGGTCGGCGGTGCTGGCGAGATGCTCGGCGTGATCACCATCGACGACATCATCGACGTGCTTACCCAAGAGCAGACCGAGGATGTGCAGCGTATCGGTGGTGTGGAGCCACTCGATGTTCCTTACTTCCAGACCAGCTTTTGGTCGTTTATCAAGAAGCGCGGTGTGTGGCTGGTGGTGCTTTTCGTCGAGGAGTTCTTCACCCAAACGGCGCTTCGTCACTACGACCCGGTGTTTGAGGCCATTCGAGGCGCGAGCTACTATGTTCCGCTTCTCATTTCAGCGGGTGGCAACTCGGGCTCGCAATCCTCGACCCTCGTGATTCGTGGCCTGGCCATTGGCGAAGTGCGGATGCGCGATTGGTGGCGCATCTTGGTGCGCGAGACAGGCATGGGCTTGGTCTTGGGTTTGGGCCTGGGCCTGCTCGGATTCTTGCGTGTGCTCTCGTACAAGGATCAGAGCTTGTCGTTTGCGTTCACCATCGCGCTCACGTTGGTGGGCATTGTCACGACGGGATGTACAGTGGGGTCTATGTTGCCATTGGTACTGAAGCGAGCGGGAATCGATCCTGCCACGAGCTCCACGCCGTTCATCGCGAGTTTGGTCGATGTGATTGGCATCATCATCTTTGTCTATTGTGCCAAGCTGTTGATGGCGGCCACCATTGCTCAAGGAGCGATGCGCGCCGCGGGAGTCTGTCAATGAATAGGACTGTATTATGCATGGGTACTGCTCTGGTTTTTTCGCTGGCGGCGAGTGCTTGTCGCGCTCGGTATCCCGGCATTCGCGACATCGCACTGTCACGTGATCACAGCTACGTGCAGATGGAGAATGGCAACGTGTACCGTTTGCAAGGCAAAAAGGGCGCGGAGCTTGTCAAGATGGAGTGGTTCCCATCATTTTCGACGCCAGATGCCGCTTGTCGCGCCTCCTTGCCGGCGGAGGTGTCGGATGTCGTAGAGTTTCATTGCGGGGATGATTTTGGGTGCGCGCGCCGCAAGAATGGCACCGTGGCGTGCTGGGGCGACAACACCCGGTATCAACTTGCTAGGCCCGGACGGTCGGCCGCACAGAAGCCCGAGTTGGTCTTTGGTGTGCTCCAGGCAACGCGACTGTTTGTTGGGCCGCAATCGGCCTGCGTGACGCTGCGAGAGGGTGGCGCCAAGTGTTGGGGCGCCAATGAGAGCGGGCAGCTTGGCGATGGCCGCGCCGAGGACCACAACGTGCCGGTGTACATTCGTATTCTTAAGGGTGGTTGAGCTGCCATGAGGCCGCGCTCTCCGCCGGCAACTGCGCGCTATCATGTGGATGTTGCCGTGGTTGGCAGCGGCATTGCGCCCCTACTGAGCGCATCGTTGCTTTCCGCGCGCGGCGTGCCGGTGGCACTGTTGGGCGATCCGGCGCGGGCATTGACGTACGAATTGCCAGGGTTCTCGTTGCCCAAACGACCGTGGTTTGTGCGCGTCTCGCCGATCTCACCTCTGCATGCGATCTGCACAGAGCTCGGACTCGCGCTCTCCTCCTACCTCGCGCCTGACGAGCCGGAGGAGAGGTTCGTCGCCGCACACGAGACATGGACATGGAGGCTCGAGGAGGGGCTTCGCGCCTCGGCCAACGGGGTAGATGCTTTGTTGACAGACGACCCAATGCGCGTGGTGCTGAGCAAGCTGGATCGCCACTGGTCGCGTTCGGTGGGGGCTTCGGACCTGCACGCCTATGCGCATCACGCCTCGCCGGGCGCGCAGCTTTTGGATTTGCGATCTCTTGTGACGGAGCTGCTACGCCGGTTCAAAGGGGCCCAGCGACATCACGTGACAGTTTCGGAGTTTCCGCTGATGGTGCGCGATGGGAAGGCAGCTTTTGTGCTCACGGATGCGCGTACTGGCGCGGGGGTCCACGCGGATTCTGTGATTTGGGAGGGTGATGCGCGTGCGTTTCGCGCCCTTTCCAAAGACCCTGCTGCGAGCCAGCTTGTGCGTAGTCCGCAGCGCGTATTCCGCGCCAATGTGGTGACGCGAGGCGCACCTCGCACGAGGTCTCGCATCTGGTTGATCTTGCCGGACAGCGGCGCCATCGTCGAGGTGATCGCGGAGCCGATGCAAGATGGCACAACGGTGTGGCTGCTCTGCACGGAAGCCAGCGTCCACGAGGTGCATTCGCGGCGGCGTATGTTGAAGGGGCTGCAGGATTATGTGCTCCAGCCAGAGGAGCACGTGTTGCTTGCGGACAGTGTTTTCGATGGTTTGCCAGTTCAACTTCTGGACGACGGCGTGCTCCGCGCCATAGACCGTGCCGATCTCCGCGCTCGCGGCGTCGCGGTCGAGCCCGAAGCTTGTGATCCGAAGTACATGATAGCCCCCTATTCTTTGCCCCCTCATCAAGCACACCCAGCGACGCTTCGAGATCTGCCGGTCCGCTTTGTAGGCTCGGCCCTCTACCCTGAATGGGGCTTTGAAGGCGAAGTGCGCTCTGCCGCGGAAACCGCTGACAAGCTTGAGCCTCGACGCGCCTAGGCCGTGCCTAGGCTCAAAGCGTTCTCGCGGGCCTTGCATTAGACTGAACGCTGGTTCAGTTTCTAGGTATGAAGTACATCCCAATGAGCCTCAGCGAAGGGTCTCGCGTCAGTTCGACCGAAGAGCAAGCTCGGGAATGGTTCTGGCGCGAGGGTTTTGGCGGCAAGGAGTTCGAGTGCCCGCGGTGCGAAGAGCACGGCTACTGGCAGGCATCACGCGTTTCCGGAGCTCCGGCAGTGTACGGTGTGCCTGCACGTGGTGCGGCTGCGTGCGTCGGGCATGGTGCGGCACTCCAAGCTGCCGCTCTGGGCCTGGGTTCACGCGCTCATGCTGCTCACGGCCGACAAGCGCGGCGTCTCCGCGTTGGCGCTTCGGCGCCACCTTGGCCTCGGAAGCTACCGCACGGCATGGCTGATGCTGCACAAGGTGCGCCTGGCTCTCTGGCTGCGCGATGAGCGCTATCAGCTCCAGGGTACAGTGGAGCTCGATGGCGCGAGCATCGGCTCCCGCGCAGCAGAAAACCAAGATGGAATCCTGGTCGCCATCGAAAGCCGCACCTACGTTGACAAGAAAGGGCGCAGCAAAGTCGTCGCCGGATTTGCCAAGTGTGAGGTCGCGCCGGAGACAACCGTCGCCGCCGAGGACTTCCTGAAAAGAGCCGTCAAGCCCACCACGCAGGTCAACACCGACGCCTCATCCGCGCTCGTGGCCATTGCAGGCTTCGACACAGACCATCGCAAGATGGGCCACGACAAGGAAGCGCTCGACGCGTGGCTCCCGCACCCGCTTCACTTCGTCGAAAACGCGAAATCCTGGCTCGTCGGAACGTGCCGCGGCATCCGAAAAAAGTACCTGCCGTTTTATGCTGCGGGATACACGTATCGGTTCAATCGCCGCAATTCAAAAGACACAATGTTTCATCACTCGCCACGCGCAATCAGTAACGGTGTCCCGTGCCACGGCAAATGCTTTGTGGCATAGGTACGGCCAAAGGACTGCGACGATGACATTTTCTAATCCTCTGTTTGCTTTGAGTTGTGTCGTCGTGATGAGTGTATCCTGCAAGAAAACACCAAGCGGTGATGAGTCGGCGCCTCTACGCGCCCTGGTGGATCGCTATGCGCCGGCAAGCGATGCGGAACGAGAAAAGATATTTGCGGATCTCAGCGCATTGCCGTGCGCAGGTGATGCTCTCTGCTCGGCCAAAGTGGTCTGTGAGAAATCGATGCTCAGCTACCGCTCTGGCACATTGAGCAAAACATTGGCGGCGGGATTGGTCGCGACGGCGCACGATGACGCCTCACGTGCGCTAGCACTCTCCAAACTGGAGGAGGCAGCGACTCAGTTTTTGGACGCGAAAAACGGCTTTGAGGATTGCGTGAGGGGTACATCGATGTTGCGGCCGCGATGATACGGGGTACTCAACGCGCATGACCGGTGTGCCGATTCACCGTCAAACAGATTCGCGACCCCTTTTCAAAAGACTGAACCACCCGCTCATTCCTCGAAGCACCGGGAGCAGCTTACTCGGAGCTGGACGAGCCGCCGCCGCTGCCGCCGCCGCTGCCGCCGCCGCTGGAGCCGCCGCCGCCGTCGCTGGGAGGCTTCGCGCTTGAGTACAGATCGGCGTACCAACCGCCGCCCTTCAAGGCGAAACTGCCTCCGCTGATCTTCCGCTTTGCCGCGGAGACGCCGCACGAAGGGCAGTCCTTGATCGCGGGCGCTGAGATGCTCTGGAAGGCCTCCCATTGGTGGCTACAAGCTTCACATCCGTATTCGTAGGTAGGCATGGGGACGGCACTGGATAAGGCTCCGAGCCGCAAACTGTCAAGGTTTGAGACACGAGCTGTGGATAACTTGTGTGTAAAAATCCAGCCTTTGACCGCACGTGAGCCCTTGCGCCTTTCGGCATGGAGGCGTAGGTCCATGGCTTGCGTGTGGCCCTATGTGACGTGACACCACATCGGGGCAATGTTCACTGCATCGAAGCCGGCATGTTTGCGGCGACCCAAAAGGCTCTCCCAATGAAACTCAAAAAGCTCGAACTCGTTGGTTTCAAGTCCTTCGTCGATCGCACCGTGGTCAATTTTGATCACGATGTTTTGGGCATTGTAGGGCCCAACGGTTGCGGCAAGTCGAACATTGTGGATGCCATTCGGTGGTGCATGGGCGAGCAATCTGCAAAGCACCTGCGCGGCGCCAAAATGGAAGACGTGATCTTCAATGGCTCCGAATCGCGCGGCCCGCACGACATGGCCGAGGTCACGCTCACGTTTGAGAACAACGACCCCGCTGAGTTGCCGCTTGAATATCAGGGGTACGCCGAGCTTGCCGTCACGCGTCGCCTCTACCGCACCGGAGAGAGCGAGTACTTGCTCAACAAGGTGAACGTGCGTTTGCGTGACATCACCGATCTCTTCTTGGGTACGGGCGCTGGAACCAAGGCTTACAGCATCGTGGAGCAGGGGCGCATTGGCCTCATCGTGAGCGCAAAACCCGAAGATCGCCGCTTGCTCATCGAAGAGGTCGCTGGGATCACCAAGTTCAAGGCGAAGAAGAAGATTGCCGAGCGCAAGATGGAGCAGACCGCTCAGAACTTGCTCCGCATCGGAGACATCGTGGCCGAGATCGATCGCAATCTGGGATCGCTGAAACGCCAGGCGCAGAAAGCGGAGCGCTATGTGGCCTACCGCAAAGAGCTCGAAGATGGGCAGCTCTACGAGGCCTCGCATCGTTATCTGGAGCACACCGCGTGGGTAAAAGCGGAGGCTCACGAAGTGGTGGAGCTCACCCAACTTGCCGATCAAGCGAGCTCCACTTTGGCCGCGCGTGAAGCCGACTTGGAGACCTTGCGACTGCGCGCTCACGAGACCGAGGAGCGTTTGGAGGCTGCAACGTCGGTGCACTTTGCAGCCGACAACAAGGTGCGATCGCTAGAGTCCGGGATCGAGCGCACCCACGATCGCGTGGCGACGTTGGACGCCCGCAAAGTACAAGCCGCAGACGAGCAGCGCTTGCTTTCGGAGCAGGCGGCTGAGCTCGAGGCAGAAGCGAGTATGCTGCAAGATAGTCTGAGCTCTCTTGAAGAGGGCGCGCGCGATGCAGAGGAAGGGGCCGAGGAGGAAAACGCGCGCCTGGACGAGCTTCGTTCTCGTTTGGAAGAAGCCGAGTTCCGCGCCAGCGAGCTTCGCGCTCAGTGGTCTGCGCTGCAAGCACGCGCAAGTGGCGCCGAGGCTGCATTGGCGGCCGTCGCGCGACGCAAGCAAGACTTGGAACAGCGCTACGCGCGTGCCTCGCGTGACAAGGAATCCCTCACGCTCGATCGTATGGCCATGAGCGACAAGCTCGA
>JAYWGD010000017.1:0-3328 GCA_043778435.1 Myxococcales bacterium
CGAGACAGGCTCAAGGACGAATGCAGCGCGTGGCGTGCAGCGCCTGCTTCTTGCCTTCGCTTGCAGTGTACAGTGTGGCGCCGTCGGGGCTGTAGGCGACGGCCTCGCCCTGGCTCTCGGTGGGGCCTTGCAGCTCCGCGGGCGTGGCACCAGCAACCAGCGGCCAGGCGTACTCGTAGAGCGCGCCATAGGTGCGTAGTGCCACGTGCTTTGCATCGGACGCAATGTCGCCGCCGGTGACCAGTGCAAGAGGCCCACCGGGGAGCAACACGGAGCCCGCGAGCGCGGCCGTCGAGCCCTGGCCCTTGAGTTTGATGTTGTACACCTTCGAGCTGCCGCCGAAGCTCTTGCTCACCACATAGACTTCGCCATTTTGTGGATGCACCAGCAGCGTCTCCGCGTTCTGCGCGCCATCGGGGTAAGCAAACGTGTGGGCCGTCGCGCTGAGGTTTTTGGCATTCAGCTCTGGCTCGATGAGCTCATAGATCACCACTTGATCGCGCTTGGCATTGTTGTCGCCTATGTCTGCAAGGTACACGCATGCAGAGGCCTGAAACGTGGCGCAAGGCCCCACCGCGATGTCCTCCCAGTCCACCGCACTTGCATTGCCTACTTTGAACTCTGCCAGCAAATGCGCGTCTGTTTTGCTGAGCGCAAAGAAGCGCGCACTGTCGCCCGAGTCGTTGTGCGCGTAGATCACGTCCGTGTGCAGCCGCCCTACGGCCAGGCCCGAAAGTTCGTTCAGCACCTCGGGGAGCGGGCCCACATCGGAGAACGCACAGCGCCCGCGGCCGGCGTCCACGCTTGTCGCAGTGCCGACGGTGGTTCCGGCATCTTCGTCCGTAGTCGCGTGCGCCACATCGATCGTTGTGGGCACTGCGGGGGTGGGCGCGCAGGCAAACACGACACAACAAAAAACCACTGCGACGCGTTGGTGCATAGACATGAGCCTATCAATCACGTTGCGTAGAGACAATCGCGGCGGGGGCTTCTTCGCTTCGCTCAGAATGACAACGCGTGGTACCAAGGAGGGCATGAGCGCAGATGGGTTGAGCATTGCCGGGCGTACGTTTCAGAGTCGGCTTATTGTGGGCACGGGCAAGTATAAAGATGTTGCCGAGACCGAGGCCGCCATCGATGCCTCGGGCGCCGAGATCATCACGGTGGCGCTTCGCCGTGTGGACATGAACGATCGCTCGTCGGGCTCTCTGATGGGCTTGCTGCAGCGTCGCTCCACCATGGGCGGCGGCACGTGGACGCTGCTGCCCAATACGGCCGGCTGTTACACGGCCGACGAAGCCGTACGTACGCTGCGTTTGGCGCGCGAGTTGGGTGTAGGGGACTTTGTCAAACTCGAGGTGATCGGCGACAAAGACACGCTTTACCCCGACAACGAAGAGACCCTTAAGGCTGCAAAAATACTGGTCGCGGAAGGGTTCACGGTGCTGCCGTATTGTATCGATGACCCCATCATTTGTCGCAAGTTGCAGGACGCAGGGTGCGCGGCCGTGATGCCGCTGGCGGCGCCCATTGGGAGCGGCCTCGGCATTCGTAACCCGCACAACCTTGCCATCATTTTGGAGCGCACCCAGGTGCCGGTGTTGGTCGATGCGGGCGTAGGCACCGCCAGCGATGCCGCCGTGGCCATGGAGCTGGGCTGCGCGGGCGTGTTGCTCAACACGGCCATTGCGCATGCCAAAGACCCGGTGCGCATGGCGCGTGCCATGCGGCTAGGCGTACAGGCGGGGCGCGATGCCTACCTCGCGGGCCGGATGGCTAAGTCGCGTTATGCCAATGCGTCTTCGCCGGTTGGGGGACTCATCGAATGATCGTGCTCGTTGCACGCATCGCAGTGGCCTTGCCGCTGCTTTTGGCGCCCTACCAGTGCTCGCGCTCACGCGGGCCGGAGTTCTCGCGCGAGGAGACCGCCGGCGATGCATTGTGGGGGCTGGCAGAGAAATTCGATGCCGAAGGCGACAAGTCTGCACGTGAGCGCACCTTGCGTTTCCTGACGGAGCGCTATCCGTCGAACCGTCACGCCAGCGAAGCACGAAGCATTGTGGGTGATCCGAAGCCCACGCCATGAGGCTGATGCTGGTGACGGACCCGCATCGCGGCACGGAGTCCAACCGCGCGTTGATCTCGCTGTTGGCGGGCGCACTGGGCAGTGCTTTCGTTGTGCAAATTCGCTCGCGAACTGCGACATGGAGCCCGCAGCAAATGTTGGCGCTGGCTGTGTTTGCGCAGGACGCTGGCGCTGCCGTCTGGCCAAACAGGCAGACGTGGATTGCGGCGCATCTTGGCTGCGAGGGAATTCACGAGAGCTTCGCTGACCGCTCGCTTGGCGATCGAACATTTAAGGTGCGCAGTGCCCCGGTGCACACCGAGCGGGAGCGCGTGCTGGCTGTGGAGCGAGGCGCGACCGACTTGGTGGTGAGCCCGGTATTCGAAAGCGCGGGGAAAGGAACCCCTTGCGGACTTGGCTTTTTGAGCGCGGTTGTGAATGCATCGCCGAACCAGATCGTGTGGGCGCTGGGTGGTGTAAATGCCACGAACGCGCGCATGTGCATCAAGGCGGGCGCCGGCGGCGTGGCGATGATGAGCGCTCTGTATGACAGCACGGACCCCGTTGGGCTCGCGCGTAGCCTGTGGTAGTGGTGCCCGACATGCGGACGTACGAAGACACTTTGGCCCTTGTGATTGCAACCATCGCGCCGCACGTGCCGGGCAAAACGGTAGGCGCCCACGATCACATTCAGCACGACTTGGGCCTCGACAGCTTGGCCACGATGGAGGTCATCGCAGACTTGGAGGAGGCCCTGGCCATGACCATCCCCAATGAGGTGGTCGCCCGCGTGGCCACCCCCGACGACGTCGCGCGCGCGCTGATCAAGCTAGGCTGAAGGCTCCGCGGCCGCGTACCGCTCTAAGCGTCCGCTTTCTCGACGGTCCAGATGTGACGCCACTCTGTGTGGAGTACATCTGTCGCATAGAGCTTTCCCCCTTCGGCTACAAACCACGCGGCGCCATTGAAGTCCGTAGGGAGGACGACAAAGAAGGGGTCTGAGGCATCATGGTCTAGCGGGTCGTGGCGTCTGTTGATGGGTTGCGGCGAGGGGGGGACACGTTTTCGCCGGTCCCTTGGGTTCGTATTGTGGGCAACACGCAATTTCCGTCACGGACGAGTCTTTTATGTTTTGCTGCAATCTGCTCGCCCAACCCCGAGAGAGGCCCCGCAGACATCAATGTCGCGCCCAATGGTTATAAATCGGGCAAACACAATGACGCCCCGATGCGCGGAGCACCAGGGCGTTGTTGGTTCCGCCTA
>JAYWGD010000018.1:0-3324 GCA_043778435.1 Myxococcales bacterium
AGTGGCCGTAGGCCACGACGTAAGAACTCGATACGCGCATGAACCCCGATGTGCTCGCCTCGCTCACGCGTGTAGAGCGCATGCATGTGAACTTGGTGCTTTCCACCGTGCGCTCGCAAGCTGCCGACCGCGCTGTAAAACGTGTGCAGTGTGCAGGCATATCGCCCACGCTGGAACGCTTGTTTGGCCCGGGGCGAACGTTGCTTGGTGTCGAGAACCTGCCGGTGTTTGATGTCCGTGAGAGCTATGTGTGCGTGGCCAATCACCGCACGTTTTTCGACTTGTATGCCGTGGCTTCTTATCTACAAACACGTGCAAAAATGCGGCAGCGCATCTGGTTTCCTGTGCGCGCGCCCTTCTTTTACGACAACCCCGCCGGCATGCTGGTAAACGCTGCTGCGAGTGCTTTCGCCATGTATCCGCCGGTGTTCCGTGACCGCCGGCGCGCGCATCTTAACGATGCGGTACTGGACGAGACGATACGGCTGCTCCGCGCGGGCGGCTCGTTCATTGGGCTGCACCCTGAGGGGCAGCGCAACAAGTCGGCAGACTCACTCGACTTGTTGCCCGCGCGTTGGGGCGTGGGGCGCGTGCTTGCAGAGAGTCAAGCGTGGGTGATCCCTACATGGATTGACGGTCTGGCAAGCGGTGCCGAAGAGCAGCTGCGCCGCCGCGTCCGCGGCGCAAGCGGTTTGACGATGGTGTTCGGCGAGCCCTACAAGGCCCAAGTGTTGGGGGCCGGGGCTTCGCGTGCAGAGTACACAGAGGTGAGCGCAGAAGCGCTCGCACGTGTGCGAGCGCTGGGCGCGTCGCTTCGGCGGTAGGCGCGGCGGGCGTCCTGGAGCACGTGCCACGTGATTCCTGATGTGTGCACTACGCAAGCATGTGGAGAGCCTTTTGCCATGATCAGCCTTGAGTCTGAACCAGTGCGTAGATGTTGCCACTGCGATGGTCTGTACTCATAGCTCCGCGCATCAACTTGACACGCTTTTCCTTGGTTCTTTGTGTTGCATCGGCCGTTCTCTTCACCCAGCTCAAGCTGCAAAACGAAATCGTTCGGCCCGCATTTGGGCAAAGGTCGCCGGGCGCGCATTGCCAAGAGCCGCAACCGAAGTTTGGGTCGCGGAGGTCTATGTTGCGTGCAGGTCTTTCGGCAGGCGCAACATAGGCCACCATTTTCCCATGGTTCTGAGGAGACATGGCGGTTGCCGCCATCTGACGTAGGGCGGCTTTGAGCATCGGGTGAGCGGGTCGTCGACCCATGATCATCAACCCCGAGTAGCCAGCCAGGACAAGCCACAAAGTGAAACGAGATGCCGAGAAAAACGAGACAGCACGCGGCCATCAATTCCTTGCAACAGGATACATCGAGCACCCTCCGACCCCAGGAGCCCAGCACCTCCTTAGGGCGTGTTCCTCTATTCCAGACCGAGGCGGCGACAGCGCGATTTCTCTCGGCTTCAAGGCGCGACGAGCGCGGCGTGCTGGAGCACGTCGCCGAGTAGCAACGCCGAAGACGAGGAAATCCCGCCGAGTCCGCCGACGCGGAGGAATTTAGGAACACGCCCTAAGTGTCGAAGGGACATTTTGCCTGCCAACACGCCGCGGCATGACTTAGTCGTGAAGGACCACTTTGGTGGTGGTTCGGAACCCCTTGGTCACGTCTACTGCCGACTCGTCGAAGGTGGGGCCCGAAAACGTATGGGTCACGTTGTTGGTGCTGCCCCAACGTTCTGTGGGTTGTCCAAAAACACCCTTGTTGAGCTCGTCGTTGCTGTCGACGTCGTGGTACACCGAGAGTGCGTATCGGCCTGGTGGCAACTGTTCAAAGTTCAGTTCAAAGCTCTTGGCTGGCGGCACAATACGAGCCTCACGATAGCGGGCGCCATCGGGAAATCCGCTTGAGCCAGCTTCGTTGAAAAGCGCCCATGCAAACTTGCCATTGGTGCTTTGCAGCCCCTCAATCTTGATGCGCAAGGAACCTGTGGTGATTGTAATCGGGGTGACGGGCAAGCTGCCCGCATCGGCCAGCTTGCCCGTGCTGCCGGCATCCGCGAGTTCGCTTGCGCCACCGTCGCCGACGACTGGCGCGACAACACTCGGATCCAGCGCGGTGAGAGTGGTCTGGCCGTCAATACTCTCAGTGGATCCACATGCCGCCGTGGCGAGGCCGAAAATGGCCAAAATCACAGATGCACGGGTGATTCTGCTCATCCAGTTCTTTTACTACAACTGAAGCTCTGAGATAAGCGCTCCGTCACTGTCTATGAATTGTGTTATACAGATTGTTCAAGCACCAATGCATCCAATCGCGACATCGCCAAGTCCAATGTGGCGGCGCTTGGCCCGAAGGAAAAGCGGACATGATCTTTGAAGCGTGAGCCTCGGCCGCTGCGGCGCTTGCCGGGGTTCACATCGAAGAATTCGCCCGGCACGGTGATCACTTTTTTGTCCAATGCAGCGCGGAAGAAGCCCATTCCAGTGCTGAGCGCGCCCGGAAGTTCGGAGACATTGCCCCAGCAATAGAACGTGCCGTCGGGCGCGCGCTCGAGCCGTACGCCCAAGCGCTCGAGGCGGCGGATCATGGTGTCGCGCTTCTCGCGGAACGCATTTTGGATGGCCCAGGTTTCGGCCTCGACGTGCGCTGGCTCAAGCAAGCTCACGGCCGCGCGCTGCAGCGGCTTGCTGCCGCCGCCGTCCAAGAACGAGCCCGCGCTTGCAAAGCTCTCCATCACCGATTTGGGTCCCACGCTCCACGTGACGCGCCAGCCTGGATAGCGCCAGTTTTTGGTGAGGCCATCGAACAAGATCACCGGGTCTTGGTCTACATCCTCGACGTAGCGCGCGGCACTTTCTACGGGCAATTGCCCAGGTCGCCCGCGATAGATGTAGTGTGAATAGAATTCGTCGAGCAAGACGGCGCATCCCAATGTCTTTGCATGATGCACCCATGCAGCGAGCTCTTCGCCCTGCACCAATTTGCCGGTGGGGTTGCAGGGGTTGGAGAGCAACACCGCAGACAAGCCGCGGCCCAAGATCTCTTTGCGAAAATCGTCGGGCGTGAACGAGTAGCCGCGATCTCCCTCGAGCAAAATGGGGATGGGCGTAAAGGCCTTGAAGATGTCGAGCAGCTCTTCGTAGGCGGTGTAGTCGGGCAGAAAGTGCCCGAGGTTGACTTGGCCCAGTGCGGCCGCTGCGCGCGTAAGCGAGGCGCGCCCGCCGCCCGACACGCATACGTTCTCAGCCGAGTACTTGGACGGCATGCCGCGCCGGTACAGATCATTGTACATCGAGGCGATGGCCTCTCGGAGCTCCCAGAGGCCA
>JAYWGD010000019.1:0-10071 GCA_043778435.1 Myxococcales bacterium
TTCTGGCACGGTATGCGGCACAAAAACCACCATGTTCCTCGGTTTCTGTGTAAGCGAATGCGTCCTGAGTGCGTCCTGCAGCAAAGGCGCGAGCGGCCCGCAGATACGCGCCCTCGGGCGTCGTGTCGGCCGGGTAGGGCTTGTAGAGCCGTGTCGCAAACAGCGCGAGCAGTAGCAAGCCTGCGAGTGCTGCAAGAACTTTGCCTGACTTCGGGGACAATCGCGTAGGTGCCGCTGCGCTCATGAGGCTTCACCACTTGGTAGAAGCAAAGGAAGGGTGATCGTAAAGCGCGTGCCGCCGTGAGTCATCGTGTGTGCGCCAGAGATGGTCACGGTGCCTCTATTTTTACGAGCCAATTCTCTGACAATCGCGAGTCCCAAACCAAACCCACTGCTGTCGTCGGCGCGGTGCTTTGCGCCGCGATAAAAGGGATCGAACAACCGGTCTCGTTCGGACTCGACAATGCCTGGGCCCTGGTCGTCAACATGCAGCATCAGCACGTGAGCCTCTGCGCTCCAGTGCACCAAGACCTCGCTGTCTTGAGGCCCGTGTTTTAGCGCATTCTCCACCAAATTTCCGACCATACGCTCCACATGGGTAGAAAGGGCCAAGGGACGCAATTGCGCTGGGCCTTCGGCACGCACGCGTATGTTGCGTACTTTGGCAAGCGCCTCCCTCGCCGCGATGGCCTGTGTGACGGCCTCTCCGATGGTGCATGCTTCAACGGCGGGTTGGCTCTTTTGTCCTGCGCGCGCGAGCTCGAGCAGAGCCTCTGCCAAGTGCTTCATGTGGGAAGCCGATGCATAGGCCTCGCCCAGCGCTCGCTTGTATTCCTCGTTGCTGCGGTCCTTCCGGAGTGCCAAAGAAAGCTCACCATAAAGAGTGGTGAGCGGCGAGCGTAGCTCGTGAGCCGCGTGCGCGATAAAGCTCTCTTGAGAGCCTAGAAGGGTCTGAATCTGTTCGACCATGTGGTTAATGTTGTGAGCGAGCTCTCGTACTTCGGCATCGCCCACAGCAAGCGGGATACGTGCGTTGAGATCACCCAATGCCACGCGGCGGCTGGTCTCCGCGATGCGCTCCAGACCTTTGGCCAAACGCCGCGTGAGCCATATGGAGACCAGTGTCGCCACCAACGCCGACACCACCATAAACGCTGCTGCAAGGCGCACCATAAACCGAGTGTCCGCATCCAAGCTCGTGCGCGGCACAGCCACCAGCAATGGCCCGGCATCATCGTCTTTGGCATCTCGCACCACCGCACGAAGCAACAGATCACCACACCGCATATCGAAGCCGCGAACAGGCAATGGAGCTGGCAAAGCGGCCATGTCTTTGCAGGTGGCCATCGCACGGTTCTGAGCCACCACAGCGCCCGATGTGCCAAACAAACGTGCATAGCGCACCAATTCGGTGCCGTACTCGGGCGCGATCAGATCTTCCGAAAGTTGCGGCATCAAAGCGGTTCCGCGCCCTCGAAGCGAGTTCAGTTCCTCGCGCGCTTCGAGCACCAGGGCGTCGTCCAAATCTCGCTCTTCGGTACGTCGGGCGGTAAGCACAAGCCCCACCACCGCGGCCGTGGGAATCACCACCGCGACGCCAACAAAAGACCACTGAAGGCGCTGCCTGAAACTCATCATTCGGGAATGACCGATGGCCGTGTAACTACAGCGGCTAGATCGTGGCAGGCGCAACGCGAAAGCGATACCCCGCGCCGCGTACGGTTTCAATAAGGTGCGCGTGCGAGCCAAGCTTTTCGCGAAGTCGGCTCATGTGAACCTCGACGAGGTTGGAGCCAGGATCGTGCTCGGTGTCCCACACGGCCGTCAGCAGTTCTGTGCGCCCTACGGGCCTATCAGCGTGCGTCATCAACCAAGAAAGAAGAGCATATTCGCGGCTGGTGAGCGGAAGTGTGCGTCCCTCCAAGGTGGCGCGATGGTTGAGACGATCCAGGTCCAAGGCTCCGACTTGCAAGCGCTGAGGATTGGATCTCCGCAAGAGTGCACGCACGCGTGCAACAAATTCATCAATCTCAAAGGGCTTGACCAAGTAGTCATCCGCCCCTTCGTTGAGACCCACCACCCGGTCGCCGAGTTCGCCACGAGCGCTCAGCACCAACACGGGCACGGGAACGCTGTCGGCCTTGATCTTGGCGCAAAGGGTGAGCCCATCGCCATCCGGAAGCATGCGGTCGAGCACAATGAGTGTGGCTTCTTTGGCGTGCGGCATGGCCTCTGCAATCGTCTTGCAGAGCACCACGGTGTAGCCCTCCTCTTCAAGAACGCGGAGGAGAAACGGGCCTACTTTGGAGTCATCCTCAACGACCAAGATGTGCATCGTCGAGGACTCTACTCGCATTTCTTCGTGCAATGGTGTTCCCGAGAGCAATCACGGCAAACCCCATGCCGTACGTGCCGCAGCCTCCGAAGCTTCGATGGTCACCGGGTGCGCGCGCGGCGCCGGCGTCCGGGACAGCCACGGCGCGAATGCAAACTCAAGCGTCGCTGCAGAGACCGGGTAGGTTGCGCGCACGTCGGTGATGCAGCTTCCCTCCAAGCCAAGATCGCAGAGGCGGCCAGGGGTGCCCTTGCTGGCTTGGAGCACGCGATCGCCAAGTCGAAGCGAACTGGTGCCATCGGCCATCGCCACACGCACGCGCAACAGAGATCCAAGCTCCGACGCCTTCAGGCCAAGCAAGTCCACGCCGCCGAAAGAGGGCGGTATAGGAAGACCCAGTTCTGCAAGCACGGTGGAGGCGACATCTTCCGAGCTTGCGGCCGTCGGTGAATGTGTGGCTTCAGTGTGTGTAGAGCGCACTGAACTAAGTACGCACGGGACGTCGAGTTGAGGCTCATCCGGAAACTCCCCCTCACCAAACGGTAGCGGCAAGGCCTCGTTGGGGGCAATGTCGCCCACCACCATCCACGAGGTTTGGCTTGCCTTGCCCGTGGCCTTGACGGCCTCGGCAAGCCGGCCCAATGCGGCATCGTGATGCGAGAGCGACAAGTCGCTCAGGCCACTGACGCGCGCCCGATCGGCATCTGTAAATCGGTTCGGGCGCCGGCCTCGCCGCACTTGCTCAAGCCACTCGCCTGCCGAGCGCGGATCGATCCCACCAGAGTACTCACGGGGTGGTAGAGCTGCGAGCTCCAAGGCGTCAGCGTCCCACGGCGGATGGCCGCCACGTGCGTGAATGACCACCAGCCAACGCTCATCGGCGTGCGTACGGACAAAGGTAGCGGCGCGTTCGAACACACGACTGGCAGGGATGCTGCTGCCTGGGAGCACCTCTTCCACCAAGTCCCAACCTCGACCAAAACCTAGCAAGCGTGTGGTCGTAGGATTGGCCGTAAAGTACGCCGTGCGTATGCCCGATTCTCTTGCCGCTTCGCCAAGTGTGGTGAGCTTTTCGTTCAAAACAGAGCGGCTGTCGGTGGCTTGATGATGCACCGGTGATCGTCCGGTGAGCATCGAGCCCATGGCACCCTGAGAATAAGTGCTAGATGCACGCATGTGATCCATGACGATGCTGCCTCGGCTCAAATCGTCGAGCGTAGGCGTCGCGGGGCCATGCCCACCATAAATCGGCAAACTCGCTTTGGACAGCGAGCCCCAAACCACAACGACGGCGTTCTGTGCGCGTTTTTCGGGAGGCGGAGCCTCGGGCATCGGGCCGGCAACTGTGAGACGAGTGTTGCCAAGAAGCAGTCGTACGCCCGTGTCGTTCGAGACCGCTCGTAGCTCGAGTGCGCGCGGCGCACCGCCCGCGGTGCCGTTGCCTGTGAGCGAGACTTGCATCTGCTGCGGGCCGTCGGCCTCTGGGCGAGCCTCGATGCTCTTCAGCAGTTCCGGCGCTGCGCGATCGCTTGTGGACCACACCTCAAGTCTCCCATTGCCTCGGCCTTGCATTCCTAGTGAGAGGTGAAGGCGTGATTCCTCAAATGCAACGACGTAGCACCGAATGGCCTCGCCAGGTCGAAGCGAGAGACCGTGAAGTGCTTTGCCTCCCACCGCGTGTTGTCCAGATCCATCTTCGGTGATGCTGGTGGCCAGTTGACCGTTTCGAACCCGCACATCGTCGACGGAAAAGGAGATCTCTTCCGTCTTGATTTTGCTGGTTGCTCGAAGCACGAGTTCGTTGCGACCCGCCACCAACGTTCCTGCGGCGATGGGCAAAGAGACGGTGGTGGGAGGTGCTTTCCCAAACACCACGCGGCCTAGCGAACGCCCGTTGAGAGCGACGTTTACGCCGCGCGACACACCCTTGCCAAGGCGCAGATCAAGGGTGCGCGGAGCAGGCACGGGAGGCAGCAAATCATCGGGCAACATATGCCATGCGGTGCGAAGCTCGGTTCCGCGCACCCGCACCGATTCCGCGCCCTGAAGCTCGAGGATGTCTCGCGCCGCCACGGGCAAACCATCCACGTGCACTCGCTCGCGCGTGGCACCACGAAAATCCAAAATCGGCCACCCAGAGACACGTGTGCAATTCGCAGGCATCGCTCCAAGATCGAGCACGAGCTGTTCGTTTGCGTTGAGCGCGGCGGCCGCTCCGGCATCCGCGCTTGGAGTGACGTTGCCGGTGTGGCACGCGCAAAGAAGCGACAGTGAACCTAGCGCCAGACGTGCGTGGTTGCGCAACGTCGATGCGATCATTCGAGACGCGGAGGATAGGACGTCGTCGGCACGCCATAGAGCGTAGCATCGACGTGGGTCGTGATGTGATCCAGCGGCGTATGATCCACCTCCGGGCTGAGCATCAAGCTCGGTCCCGGCAGCGGGCGCCCGTCGCGCGGCACGTAGTCACTTTGTACCGACAAGGCAGAGAGCTCCCACAGCGAACGAGGCGAACGGCTTTGGGGCGACACTTGCTGCATGCGCGATTCCGAAGTCTCAGACGGCACGGCTGTTCGCACTCTTGCTGGCACACTTTGCCAGTCGAAATGCATGTCGATCTCGGCAAGACTGTCTTTGCCTTCTCGCAACGTGACCTCGCCGCGCTTCATCGAAAAGGCTTTGCGTAGGGCCGGAAATCCGGACTCGAAGACGTCTCCCGCCCAAGCGCGCGCGTAGTGGAGGTGGTTGTTTGCAAAGCCCAGCGTAACGCGCAAATCGCCGCACGCGAGTACCATTTCAGACTCTATGTAATTTGCACATACAAGCGAGCCAAATCCGTAAGCGCTAAGGTCTTCGATGCGTGCGCTGAGTGGCAAACCAGACGTGCCCAAGGCGCCGGCGAGAGAAGCCAGCGGGGCCACCGATGCCGCACACAAATTCAGAAACACATCTGGCGCCACATCTTTGAGCGACATCAGGCGCGGGCTTGCGCCGCGGCTCATGGCGATGTCTAGCCAATCGTCTTTCCAAGACAGTAAAATCACCGGTGTTGCATGCAAGCAAGTGTCTGCCAGCAGCGTGTCGCGCAGCCAAAATCCGTCTTTGTTGGGCATCAAAATGTCGGTCACCACAAGGTCGACGCCTGCATCTTGCAATTGTTCCCACGCTTGTTCGCCATCGCTGGCCTCGAGCACCTCGCAGCCTGCGCTGCGCAAGAGGCCGGCAAAGTGCCAGCGCGTCGCCGGATCGTCTTCGACCACAAGCACGCGTATGCCGCGAAGCACCGACCCCAACGTGCCATCCACGACATCGCCTTGTCTGTTCCACGCGGTATCAGCGTTGTTTTTTGCTGAGTCTGGCGCGATTGGTGCGAATTGCACCAACGCGCCTGCGCGCGTCTGCAGCGCCGCGCGCAGGCGCTGCGCGGCGTTGGCGATCGTTTGCGCCAACTCGTGGCCATCGCCCAGGTCCACCGACAAGCTTCGGCTCTGCACGTGCGTTGGCATCAGTGCTTCGCAGAGCGCGTCGGCCGTACGGTTGGCGATGTCTCCCAGCGTCCAGACGCCCGCAAAATCGGTGGCGGCAGGCGGCGCTTCACGCAGCCATAAGGCCACCACACGGCGGAGCGCGGTGGGTTGCACCGGGGCGACCATGGTGGCGCTGGCCCCACGCGCGCGCCAGTTGGCCGATGTTGATGCACTTTGCACCAACACCACCACGGGCAGCTCGTGCGTTTGTGCGAGATCGAAGAAGGCATCGGCGTCGGGCGCAGCGGTATCGACGATCACAAGGCGCGCCGTCGTCCATGTTTCATCGGCCATGCCATCCAACGACTGCAAGGCTTTTGCCTCATAGACTCCATAGGCGCGCACGGCGTCTGCAAGCGCCTCGGGCCCCCAAACAAGCACATCGGCCACGATCGCTGCAGTGGGGCGCAGCGATGCAGGCGCGATGCTGCCCGTACGCGTCCACGCCATCCCGGGCCATGAGGCCACGCGCGCGCGCCATGCCTCGCTTTGCGGTTCGCTCAGCGAACGGCCCTGCTGCGAGGCCGATTTTAGCTCGCCTGAGAGATCTTCGGTTTCGCCGCACAAGGCCTGAAGCTTGAGCACTTTGGCACCGCTCCGAATTTGCGTCGCAATCTTTTCGGCGTCTGCCCATTGCAGGGTCTCGAGCGCGGCCGTCAGCAGCCGAACCTTGCGGCCTATGCCAGAGGCGAAATCCGCATGCACACCGCCAAGGGTTTCGGTGGGAAGCAAGGTGGGTAGCAGCGATGAAGGCATCCTATCGCGCCTAACAGGTGGCGCGTGCATGGGCCCAATTTCTTGCGGGAGCCCGGGCCTTGGCGTGGTAGTTTGGCGCGGGTGAAAACAGCTCCGCGCTTGCTTTGGGCCGTGGCCACGTTGGGGCTGGTGGCCGCGGTCGTCAACGTGATTGCGCGCGTGGTGCTTACGCACACGCATCAGCGTGCGTTGGGTGGCGTGACCGTGTCCGTCATGGCGGCGCTTGTGGCCTTTGGCCTTGCGCGTTTTGCGACGCGCCTCGGCCGCTCGTCTTTGCCTTTGGGCGCGGCGGTGCTGTGTGCATGTGCAGGAGCCACCTATCTGGGCGTGCTGCTGTCTTCGGCATTTTAGAGCGGAATCCACTTGAGCTGATCTCCGCACCTCGGCTTCGTTGGCTCTTGCGCTCCGGGCGCACCTAGCAGTCTAGGCTTACGTCCGGTGCTCAGAGTCCGCCTTGCCGAGGCAGCGAAGCTCAACCCAACTGGAAACCGCTCTAGAGCGCTTGAGTGTTTAGGCGGTGTCGTACCAAGTGTTCCTTGGTTTCATAACTTGACGGGCGCACGCGCGGTCTTAGTCTTTGTGGTTAAGAGCGGCGGCGCGCATGACCGTGTCACGGCTCGCAAAGGTTTCGTATGCGTTTTGTCCGCACCCTCACCGTCTTGATGGCTCTTTGGTTCTCGGCGCCCCAGTTGGCGCGGGCGCAAGTTCAGGCGCACTCTCCGACCGTGCAGGTGCAAGATGCATGGACCCAGCTCGAGTTCCCGGTGGGTGCCGAGGTGCGTGTAGATAGCATTCTTTCGCGCGGCCAAGAGCTGCGAGACTACGGCACCGAAATTTTGGGCGTGCCGCCCCGCCCAGTGCCGCTCACCGTCAAAGTGGTTGCCTCTCCAGAGGACATGGTGCTGGCCTCACCCGATGGCGCACCGCCGCCCGATTATGCCTCGGGCGTGGCCTACCCCGAGCGTCGCTTGGTGCTGATCAGCATGCGTGCGCCCTACACGCATGTGGCCGTGGATGTGGCCCAAACCTGGCGGCATGAATACATGCATGCCGCATTGAGAGACGCCACCGATGGCGCGCCACTGCCTCGTTGGTTTCATGAGGGCGTGGCCATTTTTGCATCCGGCGAGCGCCTGACCGAGCGCCGCGATGCGCTGCTGCAAGCCGTGGCGTTGGGCGGGATCATTCCGCTGGATGAGCTCGATGCCCATTTTCGCGACGGCTCCCCGGATGTGAACTTGGCTTACGCCCAAAGCGCGGATGTTATTCGTTTGCTTACGCGCCCGGAGGACCGCCCGCGCTTTCATCGCATGCTTGCGCGCATTCGCGAGGGGCAGCCTTTTGCCTCGGCGCTCAGCGACGCATACGGCAAAGATCTGCGGGCGCTTTCGGTGGAATGGCAAAAGGATTTGGCCGCGAGCAAGGGCGAAGCTTATGGCGCGCTTGTGGCCACGGGCTCGGGCCTCTGGCTCCTGGGCGCGGGCCTACTCGGTTATGCATGGTGGCAGAAGCGCGCCCGTGGCCAGCTGACGCTCGCGCGTTGGCGTGCCGAGACGGTGATGGAGGCCGAGGCGCGCGCGCGCCTGGAAGCGTGGTTTGTGGAGCAGCGCGCGCAGCACATGGCCGGCAGCGACGAGCACGCGGGCGATCACGACGACGACGACGAGGAGCGTGTGCAGAGCGCCATGGGCATGGTGCTCGCCGAGGAGCAGGGCATGGGCGATCAGGGCGATCGGCCGCGCGACCCGAGCTTGCCGTATGTGGAGCGCGACGGCGCGTGGCACGTGCTACATTAGGTTGCGTGAATCAACGCGCGTTCTACACCGGGCTTCTGCTCCTCAGTTCCACCGCTTTGGGCGCCTGCGCGCTGCTGTTCTCCGACGCCGCCAGCAACGCAGCGCAAGACGGCGGCCCCAAGCCAGGCCCTGAAGGCGGCGCGGTGGTTGATGCTGGTGTGCAGGTGGAGCTCTGCAGTGGCGACGCAGGCGTGTTGTGCGGAGCGGTCGAAAATCGGGGGTTCAGTGTCGCGAACGTGAACAATCCTTTCGATGTGACGAACGTCGCCCTTGAGTTTCGAAGTGTAGAGTCCAAACTCTATGCCGCGGTTCAGGGGAATGCCGGCACGGGGTCGACAACGCGATGGGACAGCTGGGGGAGAGATGCCGCACCGCAAAGTGGGAGCAAATTTCCAGAGGCGAACCAAGTCTGCATAGCATCCGACAAATCCTGCCTAGGCCCATTGCATTTGCGCGACTCAACCAAGCTGTGTCTTGCGCATCGCTCCTCGCTCACCAGCACTTCAGGTGTAGGGCATGACTGCAAAAATGGAGTTGTTGCCAAAACCTTGGACGGCGGTTTCATCTCAAGCTGCATCGACGACGTGCCTGGCACCGAGGATGCGTACAGCGTGCACGGAGCGGACCGCTTTTCTGCTTACCTTGTGGGTGACACGTTGCGCACCAGCAACACCGTCAACGGGATGACGGTGGCCGAAGTGAAGGTGACGGGTGAGTTTGGGATTTGGGGCGGAGTGCTGCTCGGAATCTCCTCGGAACTACGTGCGATCTACATTAAAAATAATCGCTTGTTGCTGATAGGGTTCTCCGGCGTCGCGGAAGACGTAGGAGATGCTGTGCGCTACCCCGATGTTGCCCTGGTTGGTAACGACGTCATTGTGGCCGGCGTGGCGTCGGACCGAATCAACGCTTCGACGTACGAGCTCGCCTCCCGCCAATGGCCCCGCCCGGCCACCAAGCCGGATGATACCAAGGTGGACATGGCCGGCCTCAAACTCCAGGCGCCGTCTCCGCCGAAGGTCAAGATGCGGCCTTTTAAGCCGATTCTTGTGCGTTCAGCGGGAGACAAACTTCGCCTCGTTGCGCTCTCAGTGGACGCATCCGGCGACGCGTCGGCTGGCGCACCCAATTGCAAACTGCACGCATTTGTCGAGCGCGACCGCAAAGCTGGTAGCTGGAGCCAATATCCGCTGCTCGATACCCCCGTCCCCTGCAGCGCCATCTCCTTCGATGCCGCGCTCGACAGCGACGGCAAGCTTCATGTGCTCTACGGCGCAGGCACGGCCGATTTGGGGTACAAAGTCCTGCCCGCGCCCGCGAGGTAATTTTCGGCTGCGACGCAACGAGTCCTAAGGCTCGGCCGAAGCTCCCTGTGTGGTTGCGTGTGTGCGCAGCCCGCCCGGAGTTTCAAATCGATGAGCCTATACAACAACGCAGTGGTCGGTCCTGTTGCCCTACTTGCTCTTGCAGTCAGCGCCTGCGCGCCTGAGCCCTCGTTGGCCCTGGAAGACGATGGCTTTCCGCAAACCTCTCGCCTTGTGTCATCGGCGGACGATGCCAGCGACCCCACCGCACGCATTCAGCGCGCGCTCTCCAACGCCCGGGTCCGATGTGGCTTCGAATCCACCTCGTTGGCGCGCGGACGTGCGTATGACCA
>JAYWGD010000020.1:0-10048 GCA_043778435.1 Myxococcales bacterium
TGGCACACAGAACTTCGCAAAGAGGTTGTGGTGCTCTCTGTGAGCGGAACCACAGCGAGCATCCAAGCGGGCGCGCTGCGATTGCAAGCCAAGACGAACGCGCTGCGATTGCTCCCGGATGCAGACAAGCGACCAAGCCCAAAGCTCGCGCAATCGCGGCTGCCCGCGACAAGCGTGCCTTCGGGTGAGGCTTACGCCCGAGGGGCCGTGCAGACCTCGAGCAACACCTGCGATCTGCGCGGCCTGCGCGCAGACGACGCCGTGGAGGCGACCAAACGCTTTTTGGACCAAGCCTCACGCATGCGCGAAGACGTGGTCTTTCTAGTCCACGGTCACGGCACCGGCGCGCTTCGTGACGTGGTTCGCGACGAACTTCACGGCCGTCGTGACGTGGCACATTTTCGCGCCGGAGGCTCAGGCGAGGGCGGCGACGGTGCCACCCTTGTTTGGTTGATCTAGAAGCCGCCTACGCAGTCGGTGTGATACCTCAAACGGACCATGGAAACTGCCGTTCCAAGCCACCTTCGCGACTACCTCACACACGATGCGCTCACCGCCGAGCTACAAGCCCTGTCCCTCGCGCAGCCAAACTTGGTGCGACTGCGTGCACTCTGCACCACTCCTGAGGGACGAAACATGTGGCTTGTCACGGTGGGGCCCGACCCCGATCGCGCGCGCCCCACCGTGTGGGTGGATGCCAACATGCACGCCATGGAACTGACGGGCACCAATGTGTGTGTAGACCTCATCCATCGCTTGGTCGCACTGCACACCAGCGGCCCACATGGATACAGCGAAGGCGTGGCACAAGCCTTGCGCGCGGTGCGATTCTTCGTGTGCCCACGCATGTCGCCCGATGGCGCCGAGGCCGTACTCAAGACCGGCCGATATGTTCGCAGCAACCCGCGCGCCGAGCACCAAGATCCGCACAAGCCGTACTGGTCGCTTGGCGATGTCGATGGCGACGGCACCATTTTGATGATGCGCCAAGAAGACCCCGCGGGCGACTTTGTCGAGAGCCTGGAGCTTCCGGGCATCATGCTGCAACGCGAGCTCGACGACGCCGGGCCCTTCTACAAGATGTACCCTGAAGGCCACATCGAGCACTTCGACGGAAGCGTGCCCGACCCCTACTACTTGTCGGACAACGACACCGACTTAAACCGCAATTTCCCTTACAACTGGAAGCAACAGAACGAGCAAGCGGGCGCCGGACTCTACCCGATGTCGGCGCCTGAAGTGCGGGCCGTCGTGGAGTTCACCTCGCGTGAACCCACCATCTTCGCGTGGATGAATTACCATTGTTTCGGCGGCGTGTTCATCCGGCCCTTGGGCTCGGCCAGCGATACCAAGATGAAGGCCAATGACCTTGCACTCTACAAGCAACTCGCCGTCTGGGCAGAAGAGACCACCAAGTACCCCACGGTGAGCGGCTTCGAGGAATTCACCTACGACGCCGAGGTGCCGTTGTGCGGCGATGTGTCCGACTACGCCTACCATCAGCGCGGCGCGGTCTCGCTTACGTGCGAGCTGTGGGATTTGTTTGCGCGCATCGGCATGGCGCGCCCCAAGCGATTCGTTGACTATTACACGCTCTTTGGAAAGGCCGAATTGCTGCGACTGGCAGCGTGGGACAACGAGCACAACAAGGGACGTCTCTTCGTGCCTTGGCGCAACGTGCTGCATCCGCAACTTGGCACGCTCGAGGTGGGCGGCATGGATGTGCGCTACGGGCAGTGGAATCCTCCTGCAGAACTGCTGCCAGAGGTGTGCAAAGGACAGACCGATTTTCTCGGTCGCTTGGCGGCCCTGGCCCCTCGTGTCTCCATCTGCACCCTGCAAGCAACGCCCCTGCAACACGGGATACGGCTACGTCTACGCGTGCAGAATACAGGATACTTGCCCAGCCACATTTTGGACTCTGCCAAGGCGCTGCCGCACAACGGTCCTCCAGCGCTGCACGTCAGTTTTGAAGGCGTGGAGCAAAGTCTTCCGGCCCGTGATGGCGCGGCGTGCACGAAGCACCTCGAGGGTTGGGGCGTGGGATTTGGCGCCGATTTGCTGCAAGGGAGCAGTCGCGGCTCAGGCGACCGCTACGACTTTGAAATCGATGTACCCGCAAATACCAAGGCCGTGAACGTACGATGGCACTCTGCGAGGACGGGAGAGATCACGGCGCGCATCGAAGCTCCCTTTGGTTTGTAACGACACTCTGGACGCGCACATCTCCTGCGGTTTCAGGGAGCTCAATGGCCAGCTGAAACTCGAAGCAAACGCCCACGGTGACGGCCGCTGTCCGTCCTGCGAGGTAGCGATCGTAGAGGCCAGCGCCGTAGCCTAAGCGGCGCCCCTCCGCGTCGAACAACAGCCCTGGTACCAAAATCAGGTCCGGCTCCGAGACAGGCGCCTCATTGCGCGCTGTTCCCCATCCCCGCGAATCCTCGGCGATGTCGTGCTCGGCCGTCACTCGTCCAAACTGCATCGCGCTCAAGTCTGTAGGCCAACGCGGCATTGCGACCTCTTTGCCCTGCATCCAAACGGCACGCGCGATGGGCCATACATCTACCTCTGAGTAGGCCCTGTGCGGCACATACAGGCCCACACAGCGTGCTCTCTGAAACGCCGGCAATGACAAGATGTTCGCGCACAACGCATCGCTCTCACTTCGGTGCTGCTCGGGCGTCATGCGCGCACGCACCGCCTTCGTGCGTTTTCGCAACTCGGTTTTTACTGTGCGGGCCAGCACATCGTCAGGCCACAAGCTCATGAGATCACCGATTCAATGATGAGCTCGTCGACTGCACCGCGCCCTGAGGCACGTGCACTGATCGCGCGAGGTGCGCGGATCACATTCAACGAAAACCCCGTGTAGAGCGCACGCACCTCGGGAGTGTCGGAATTGGAAAGCAAGACCCGCACGCCTCGCGACGACAAGTTCTTTGCAACCTCGGCCAAACGCGCCTGGTCGTTCATGCCAAAGCCTCCCCCTGCGTAATCCGTAAATTTGGATGTGCTTGAGACGGGTGCATACGGCGGATCAAAGTACACAAAATCTCCACGCTTTGCGTGGCTCACAACGGCGGCAAAATCGTCGCTTCGAAGAGCCGCGTTGCGGAGTGCCACTTGGGCTTTGCCCAAGCGCGCAGGGTCACAAAGCTTCACGCGGCACATATGACCATAAGGCACATTAAATCTCCCGGCCTTGTTCTCACGCCACAAGCCATTGAAACAAGTCCGGTTCAGGTAGGCCACGCGGGCTGCACGCGCGATCACATCGAGAGAACGCACGTCCACGTCTCGGACCGCATAATACACGTCTTCGCCTTGCGGAGCCTGCTCGAGTACCCGCAACATCTCTGGCAATCGATCGCGCACCACCTCGTAAAAGTTGATGAGCTCTGCATTGCGATCGGCAAGCACTGCACGCCTAAAAGGTGGAGCTTCCGCCAGCGAGAAAAAGAGCGCAGCGCCGCCTGCAAAGGGCTCGTAATACGTACCCACTTTGTCCGGTACGCGCGCAAGCAACTCAGGGAGCAGCGCCCTCTTTCCGCCTGCCCATTTGAGGATCGGTAGCGCCAAGACAAGGCACTCGCTAACGCGAAATGCAGGTCCTGGGCAAGGTATCCTACTCTCAGACCTGGACAGCCTCACGATTCGCGCTACCCTGGTCATCTCTTATGACAGTTCGTCCCCCCGCACTGCTGTCCGCACGTCGTAGTTCGGCTCCGTTGCAAGCCGAGTCGGCGGTACCGTCACAACGCGTTTCGTTTGAGGCCTATGCGCGCGCCACCGAGTTGACAGTCGATCGCGTTCCTGCGCAAGGCATGCCTGACGAATGCGGACGCGTGCGCCTCATCTCAGACCTGGCGTTGCTCGCACAGGTCAGCGAGATGCCTGCCGATGTGCGCGACAGCACGCTAAAGCTGATTGGCTGGCTGGCGCGCCGCCTGACCAATGAACTTCCTCATGCGCTTGGCACATTGCCTCCTCCTCCGACCACGGAAGTACTTCCGCCGGTGCCATCGAGTCGCCGTGCAAGTTCGCGTCCTCCGTCGAGCAGCAAGAACCGCTAGAGCGCAGACACGAGCTCATTTGAAGCCAGTGCGACAAAGCGACGCCGAAGATTTCGCCGCCTTGTTGCCCGTCGGCTAAGCTCGGTTTGCCGATGCACGACGTGCTCCCACCCCACCATCCTTCCGACTCGGATGACGTCCTCTGGGCGCTAGATACGGCGAAGGCATTGTTCCAACGGGGAGATCGCGAAGGCGCGCGTCAGTGGCTACGTCGCGCAGCGGTGACCGCCCGAAACGATGGTCGATTGGAACGTGCTGTAGAATTGCAGCGGGTCGCAGCCGAACTTCCGGGCTCGGCCTTAGGCCCAAGCCTCAGCATTCCGCCCACGGACTTTGGGCCTTCATCGTCCGTCAGCATTCCGCCCATCGATCTCGGACCAGAGCTCGCAAACGCCGGTGCTCCACCTCCAATCCCGACAGCACCTGCAGCCCCGCCGGCCACCACATCATGGGACGCGGAACTGGCGCGTATGTTTGCCGGTTTCGACGCTCCCGTGGTTGTGCAATTGCGTCGACGCATGACTTTGTGGGAACTCCGCCGCGACGAAGAGATGCCCGTGCCTGCATTGCTGCACGTGCTTGCCGGGGCGGTGTCTGCTGCTCCTCGGCTTTCGGACGACTGGTCGAAGAACATCAACGCTGGAAACTTTTTTCAGGGCGTAGGCAGGCACTTAGCGATTGTCGATGGTCGTATTGTGGGGCGTGCCCCCCTTTCGGTGGTGGCTACATTTTCCGAAGATGCCACGTGCTTGATAGCCGATTATTCGCCAGGATTCGCGGAGGATTTGCGGCGACAAGCCGATGCAACGGGCTTACGTCTGGCCGTTGCCGGAGGCGAACTCGGCGAACGCTTAGACGCCGCACTCATCGATGCCGTCGTGTCGGCAAGTGCCGTACAAAGCTATGCAGCGCATGCTGTTGTTGCGAGTGTTGGTGCCCGAAGCATGGGCCTCTGCATTGTTGTCGAAGGCGGACTCGAGCTGCTCGGAAGCGATGGCTTCGTCAAAGGACAAGTGCGCGCCGGTCAGGCGCTCTTTCCAGAATCTGCGCTGACGGGCGCTGCCTTCGAATGCACGGTGCGTGCTGCCGGCCTGGGCGCTGTGGTCTTGTGCGCGAGCGAGCAAGCAACCAGCGAGCTGATGGCCACTCAGCCTCTGCTCATCGAAGCCCTTATGGCTTGAGCAACCAGCGCACATCGCGATGCCCCTGAGGGCCCGCAAAACGAAGCGCCATCCACTGCGAGCCAGCACGTATCGCGGGCGTTCCATCCAGCGTTTTTCTTAAAAATTTAAGCAAAAACACGTTTCGCCAAGGCGTCGTGTACGGGTAGTAGCGTGTCTCTAGCGCGCCAGGTCGAGGGACCGCGACAATCTCGGCCGCATTCGATTCGTGCCCTTCGTCGTCGACCAATCTGACCACCCACGCCGAGTCCTTGCCGGCCAGCGTGCCCCAACGCGGTTTGGAGCCATACATCGCCACGTAGAAACGATAATTTTCCGTCTCATCGCTCGCAGCCTCCGCGCGCATGGCCAGCTTTTGAGAGAGGCTCAAGCGAAAATCTTCGGCATAGCGCTCCACATAAGCGAAGCGGAAATCCCACGCCTGATAGGTCGCCGTGACCGTGAGGTGATCGTCTGCTTCCGAAAAATTGAGCAAGCCTCCCGAACGCGTCCACTTGGAAAGCACGTCTTCGTAGTCTGCAGCCACGTAATCTCTAGGTCCCACTGCATTGGAGAGGCGCAACTCTCCGCACCCCGTCAAAAGCGCAAAAGTCACCGCCGCCAAACCTAGCATTGCAAAATCGCGCATCGTTTTCCGCAACGTTACACCACCACACTCATGACTTCACCTGTGAAGCCGCGTGGACTAGGGTCCCATCATTGACATTGTGCCTGCTCGGTAGGCCACTCTTCTTTTTTGGTGCAGCGGAATACGGAAAGGTCAAAGAGATCATGGGCATGAAGATTTCACTCGTTTCTTCGAAAGCATCCAGCACGCAAGCGAGCTTGCTTGTGGTGCTTGTTGCCGAATGGGCCCCTGCGAAAAAGAAGGGCACCGTGCCCGAGGCCTTGCGTGAGTTGGACGCAACATTTGGAGGCACGCTCGTGTCGGCTCTTGCTCACGAAGACTACAGCGGCAAGAAAGACAGCACCTGCGTGCTCTCTAGCCTCGGACATACCGCTCAAGCCAAGGTCGCCCTTGTAGGACTAGGCAAAGATGCCCCCACCGCCGCCAGCGTGCGCACCGCACTTGCCAAAGTGGCGCGCGTTGCCAACGCGGAAAAGGTCGCCGAGGTTCTCGTGCAGTTGCCCGAGAGTTTTGGCCCTTACCTCTCTGCAGCAGCAGAGGGACTGGAGCTTGGCGCGTACAAATTCAGCAGCTATTTCACAGGTGATCGCGCGCCAAAAAAGGTTCTAACTAGCGCAAAATTTTTGCTTGAGGGCAAAACGCCAAGCAATGCAAAAGCATCGATTGATCGCGGGCTTGCCATCGCTGCCGGCGTTAACGTAGCCCGCGATTTGTCGAACGAACCACCAAACGTGATCTACCCCGAATCGTTCGCGGCACGCGCCAAGGCCATGGCCAAAGCGACGGGCCTTACGTGCAAAGTCATCGACTACAAAGAAGTCGTACGCAAGAAGATGGGGCTGCTCGATGCCGTAGGCCGCGGCAGCGAAAAAAAACCGTGCATGGTACACCTAAGCTATGTGCCCAAAGCGAAGCCTGGTGCTGCAAAGAGTGCCAACAAGAGGTTCGTCTTTGTAGGCAAGGGCGTGACCTTTGACACCGGCGGCATCAGCCTCAAGCCAGGCGCCGGCATGCAAGATATGAAGCACGACATGTCGGGCGCGGCCAATGTCTTCGGCCTGATGCAAATCGTGGCGGCGCTGCACCCCGACATCGAAGTGCACGGCATCATGCCGCTGGCTGAAAATATGCCGGCGGGCAACGCCTACCGCCCCGGCGACATCTGGACCTCGTACAACGGCAAGACGGTAGAAATTCAAAACACCGACGCCGAAGGTCGTCTCATCTTGGCCGACGCACTCACCTACGCTGTAGAGTTGAAACCTGATTTTTTGGTCGACAACGCAACGCTCACAGGTGCGGTCGTGGTGGCATTGGGCACCACGTGCTCAGGCTGGTATGCCTCCAGCGAAGAGACCGCGCAGATCTTCGACGCAGCGGTCAAAGTCTCGGGCGAACAGATGTGGCGCATGCCCTTGCTCGAAGACCAAAAAGATCAGCTCAAGAGTGAGTTCGCTGATCTTAAGAACGTCGGCGATCGCTGGGGTGGATCCATCACGGCCGCGTTGTTCTTGCGCGAGTTCATCGGCGAGACAAAACACTGGGTGCACGCCGACATCGCAGGCCCTGCAATGGCCGACAAACTCACACGTTGGGACCCTCGCTCCGGCACTGGCCACGGCGTGCTTACCTTCTTGAGTCTCATCGAGAACGCGGAGAAGTAGCTTGTTTCAAGTTCGTGCACCATGCACGAACTTGAAACAAACAAGGGAGAGTGCGTCGTACACGCATTCTCCCTTGTTGTTTAGGGCGCCCTAGGACGGCACTTTGGCTTGTGCTGCAAGCACACCACTCGCTACGGCCACAGCGCGCAGCTCCAAGGCTTGGGCCTCCTGCAAGCTTGCGGCGGCCACAGACCGTACGCGTGCCGCGCCCGGGAAACCCCGCTCCTCGCTTGCCACCGCCAAGTCGCCGAGAAGCTCGGAGGTCGCCATCAGAGCGTCGCGCCAGTCCCCTTCGGAGCCTCGCTCAGCGGCGAGCACGGCGGCTTCTGCTTTGGCCATTCGGCGGCGAAGAATGCGCGGAAAGTCCAGCGCTTGAGCCGCTACATTCACCAACGTGGCGCAACTGATGCCCACAAGCACCGCGGCCATGCGCTCCCCTGCAGCCACGCGCGCGTTGGCATAAGGGACCAGATGCATGTAGAGCACACTGAACCCAGACACGAAATAGCCGCTGGGCAACTTAAGCTTAAAACAAATCCAAATGGCCAACGCCATGCTTGGTGCCACGGCCCACCACGCCCCCATGGCCGAAGGCAGGAGCAGCAAAAGCAGGCCCGCACACAAGCAGCCCACCAGCGAACTTGCGAATTGCTCGTAGCCATTTCGCAGGCCATAACGCGCACTGGGCGCCACGCAGACGATAGCCACAAAGCCCGCCGAAAGCGGATCGTGAGCGCCAAGAGCAGGTGCCAGCACCACGGCTGCACTTGTCGCCAGCGCGGCTTTGATTGCAATGTACACAGGATCGGCAAGTCGGAACATGAGATGCGCTTGTACTACCCCAGAAAGCCCTCAAACAGCATCGCGGACAACATGTTGCAAAATGCATGAAAAAGCATTCCCGCTTCGATGCCCTTGGTGCGGGTGCGTAGCCAACCAAACAACAAAGAAGGAAAAAACACGAGCAGGTGCACCGGGTCCGTACGAGTCGCCACATGACCGAGGGCAAACATGACGGATGTCAGCACATTTCCTACCGAAATCACGCCGCCTGCAAGGGCCAAGCCATGCGGGAAGCTGCGTTCAAATCGTGTTTGAAGCACACCGCGGTAGAACGCCTCTTCGGCCAACGCCACCACCAGCAACTGCGTCGCAAGCAGGGCCGCCCACTCCGCCGAAGAGCGATGAAGCGCAAAAGCGTGCAAGCCAGGCCACCCCAGGCGGAGCACCACAGGTCTCCACAAAAGCGCGAACGGCAGAAGCACCACGCACGACATTGCAAGCGCCCACCCGAGCGCACGTGCCCATGCTTTGGCGACTGCGCTCTCGCCATCGGCTTGAGAACCCATCAGGCCACCCAAGGCCAGGCCATGCTCGCGCACGACCGCGTCGCTGCGGCGCCATACTGCCAGCCACACTGCACCAAAGAATACCAGCGTGACGGCTGTGCCCGATGCTTGCGGCCAAGGCAACCTAGCCCCCATGCCCATCAGCGCCGTCACGGCAAGCGCCCACCATGCAGCCGAGCGCGCCCGCTCCGGCCGCTCCTCAACGTGGGCAGCGGAGCTTGGCAACGTAGGGCTCGAGGTGGGTATTTTCCAAATCCAACCAAGCCACCAGCCACTCGCCGGATTGATGTCCGGGCGCGAGATAGGGACGATGTTGGGTGACCCCTGTTTTGGCAAAGGTGCCGGGCTGCGAGACGCCATCGGAGGTCACGTTGGCGATACGCACGGTTCCCGATTCGACAAAGGCGAGCGCCAACCCACCACGACCATCACTCGCGATGGATGGGGTTGCGCCCTTCGCGCTCACGAGCTTGTCCCATGTCTTCTTTTTGGTACGCGGATCAAATCGCGTGACACGAACGCCCATAGGCACCGACTGCCACGCGACGTAACATGCACCCCCATCGCAGGCGATCAAAGGAGCCTCCACCTTGTGATCAGCAAGCACGGTGACGGTACCCGCACGCTCACGCAACACACGGTGCCCCGCCGTTCTCGACGATGCCGGCGACAATGCGTCTCCGGTCATAGGCCACGGAACAGAAAGAGCCTCGAGCGAAACCTTACCGCGCGCCGCTTCGAGCGAATAGCTGAGCAAGAGTTGGCCATCGACCGTGGCACCGCTCACGTAGCGAGGCACGCGCGGGGAAGCGCCCGACGATGCAAACGCGGTGAGTCTGCGCGCCTCTCCGTCGGGCTTCAGATGCGCGTCGGTATGCGCCAAAAAGATGTTCGGCGATCCATCGCGGTCATCTTCCCAGAGGAACTGATAGCCCGCAGTGCTGCGATGAGCATGCACATAGTAGGTAAAGGCTTTGTCGCCACCGATGTGCACAAGCTCGCCCGTGCCGCGCGCACTTCCATCCAAAAATCTTGAATAAATGCCTGGTTTTTCGCCACTTCGATCGGCAAAGATCAACGCGGTCTGCTCGCCTTCTTGCAGAAAGAAGGGACGAAACGCGCTGTCAGCCTCGGGAGTGAGATCGCTTGTGGC
>JAYWGD010000021.1:0-9982 GCA_043778435.1 Myxococcales bacterium
GAAAATCCACGCTCGCACTCGACACCCTGTATGCCGAAGGGCAACGGCGCTTTGTGGAGAGCTTTAGCCCGTATGCGCGCCAGTTCTTGGAGCGTTCGGAGCGACCACCCGTCGACAGCTTGGAGCCAGTGGCGGCCACCGTAGCCGTGGACCGCAAAGGCACCATCAAGTCCAGTCGCTCTACGCTCGCGACCATGACCGACATCGAGCCTTACTTGGCGGCGCTGTTTGCCAAAGAGTCGCGACCTGTGTGTCGCAAATGCGGTGAGCTCGCCGTGCGTCGTGGTGGCGCGGAGCAGAGCGCGGTGCTCAGCAAAGAGCACCGCGGTGCGCGGGCGGTGGTGGCTTATCCGCTCGCAGTGCATGGCGCGGAGCACTACTTGGAGCTGCGCGAAATTTTGGTGCGTGACGGATACACGCGTTTGTGGGTGGGTGATTCGATCAAAGAAATCGCGGATGTTGCGCCTTCGGAACTCGGCCCTGAGCTGGGTGTGGTGGTGGATCGCGTGGTGCTGGATTCGTCCGGCGAGGGCCGCGTCGCGCAAGCGTTGGAGTCCGCTTGGGCACGCGCTTCGGGGCGGGCCGTGGTGCGCGTCCTTGGCCGCGCGGAGGCCGTGGTGGTGACCGAGGGCCTCGCTTGCCCCACGTGCGGCGACTCGTTTGAAGATCCGCGCCCAGGCTTGTTCTCCTACGAGTCACCACTCGGGGCATGTGTAGACTGCAAGGGTTTTGGTCGCGTGATGGGCGTCGATTGGGCCAAGGTCATTCCCGACGACACGCTGAGCCTCAAGCAGGGCGTGATTCGCGCGTGGACGGGCAAGAATGCGGACTGGGAACGCAAGGCCATGTTTCTCTACGCGGAGACCAAAGGCATCCCACTCACGCAGCCCTGGAACACCTTAAGCAAGGCGCAACAGAGTGCCATCTTGCTTGGCGACGAATCATGGTCCAAAGGCAAATATCCAGGCGTGCAAGCGTGGTTCAAGTGGCTAGAGACCAAGACCTACAAGATGCATGTGCGCGCATTCTTGTCGCGATACCGCGCTTACGAACTGTGCGCACTCTGCAATGGATCGCGTCTCAAGCCTGAATCGCTACGCTACCTGGTTGCAGGCAAAGACTTGGCCGCGTGGCACGAGCTTACGGTGTCGCAGTCGCTGGCCTTGGTGGGTTCTCTGACGCCGCATGATGCGCAAGCGCGCTTGGTGACGCGGCATCTTAAGTCGCGTCTCAGCTACCTGGACAGCGTGGGCCTTGGCTATATCTCGCTCAGCCGACAGGCGCGCACTTTGTCCGGAGGTGAGACCCAACGCGCGAACCTGACCACCGCTCTGGGCTCAGAGCTCTCGGGCGCGATGTTTGTGATCGACGAGCCCACCGTGGGCCTGCACCCGGCCGACACCGCCAAGCTTGCGCGGGCCATTCGCCGGCTCGCCGACACGGGCAACACGGTGCTGGTGGTCGAGCACGACAAGCAGATGGTGGCCGCGTGCGATCGCGCGGTGGAGCTCGGGCCTGGCGCTGGCGCAGAGGGCGGCCATGTGCTTTTCGATGGCACCCCCGAAGCACTTGCACTCCGCACCGATCTGCCCACAGGCAAAGGTTGGGCGGAGTCGGGAGCACGCAAGCTCAAGGCGCGCACGGGCGCCGACGTGCTTCGTGTGGAAGGCGCGCGCGTCAACAATGTGTCGCTGGATGCGCTCGAGATTCCGTTGGGCGTGGTGTGTGCGGTGGTGGGGCCTAGCGGCAGCGGCAAGAGCACGCTGGTCGAGCGGGTGCTCTTGCACAACTTGCAAAAGCAATTGGGAGAGTCGCCCGATGACACGCCATCACCAGTGAAATCACTGGTGATCCCTGCGTGGCTTAAAACGGTGGTGCATGTCGATCAGGGCTCACTCGGCCGCACCGCGCGCGGCAATGCTGCAACCTACACCAAAGCATGGGAGCGCTTTCGCAAGCGCTTTGCGGCCGAGCCCGATGCGGCAAGCAAGGGCCTCACGCCGAGCCATTTTTCGTTCAATGTGCCCGGCGGTCGCTGCGAAGCGTGCAGCGGCGAGGGCGTCGAAACCGTAGAGATGCAGTTCTTGGCCGACGTGCGTTTTGCGTGCCCGAGCTGCCAAGGCAAACGCTTTGGCGCCGAGGTGCTCAGCGTGATGGTGCGCGGCGTCACCATCGCCGACGTGCTTGCCATGTCGGCTGTTGAGGCACTTGCGCATTTCTCACCTAAGGGCGATCGCGACTATGTGCTGGAGCGCGCGCTCACGCCGCTTATCGATGTAGGCCTCGGGTATTTGCCATTGGGCCAGCCGCTTTCCGCGCTCTCGGGCGGCGAGGCGCAGCGTGTCAAACTCGCGCGCGCGCTGGCCGAAAACGCGAGTGGCACACTGTACATTTTGGATGAGCCTAGCGCGGGCTTGCATGCGCTCGACGCTGACAAGGTCGTTCAGACGCTGCGGCGTTTGGTCGACGCCGGAGGCAGTGTGATCATGGTCGAGCACGACCCGGACGTGATTCGCAGCGCCGATTGGGTGGTAGAGTTGGGCCCCGGTGGTGGCCCCGAAGGTGGCCGTGTGGTGGCCACAGGCAGCGTGGCGCAGATCATCAAGAAGAAGACGCTGACAGGCCGCGCGCTTGCCGGCGAGTTCGAGCCACAGGTGCGCCCATTGCGCTCCGAACGTGAGGCCGCACCTACGGGCATCACCGTCACGCGCGCCCGTGAACACACGCTCAAAAATGCGAGTGCGCAAGTGCCTTACGGCGCACTTACCGTCGTCACAGGGCCCAGCGGTAGCGGCAAGTCTAGCTTGGCCTTCGATGTGATTTTTGCCGAGAGCCAGCGCCGTTTTCTAGAAACGCTTTCGCCGTACGCGAGGCAGTTTTTGCCCAGCTTGCCGCGCCCCGATGTGGACGAGGTGGTGGGCGTGCCGCCGGCCATTGCCCTCGAGCAACGCATTTCACGCAGCGGGGCCAACTCCACGGTGGCCACCGTCACGGAGATCGCTCACTACCTGCGTTTGCTCTACGCAAAGGTCGGCACACCGCATTGCCCAAGCTGCGGCGGCGAGGTGCGCGCGCTGTCAGCGACCGATGTGCTCAGTACGTTGCAAAGCCGTAAAAGCACGCTCACGCTTTATGCGCCGGCGGTGCGCGCGCGCAAGGGCACACACTTGGATGTGTTCACTGCGGCCGCGCGCAAACAAGTGCAAACTGCACGCGTCGACGGCAAGATCCTTGCGGTGGATCCGCCTCCAAAATTGCTCAAGAGCAAAGAGCATACGGTGGACTTCATCATGTTCCACGGCAAAGCTTCGGAGCTCAGCGCGGAAATGCTCGATGTTGCACTGAAGTGGGGCGCGGGCGTCGTGCGCGTGCACAGCGGCGTACCCTCGGTAGATGCCTCGTCCGACGATCTGCTTAGCACCACGCGCTCTTGCACCAAGTGCGCCACCGCCATCCCCGAGCTCGACCCTCGCTGGTTCTCGTTCAACACCAAGCAAGGCCAATGCGAGGCATGTGAGGGCAAGGGCGAGGACGAATTAGGAAACGTGTGTTCTGCATGCAATGGCGCGCGCTTAGGCCCCATCCCGCGCGCCGTCACGTTGTTCGGCAAAGCGTACCATGAGCAAGTCGCCGCCTCCGTGCGCCAGATGGTGGGCGATGTGGGGCGCTGGGCCTTCACGGGCAAAGACGGCACAGTGGCCAAGGCGCCGCTCGCCGAGCTCTCGCGGCGTTTGGCTTTCGTCGAGCAGATAGGCCTCGGATACCTGGCGCTGTCGCGGCCTGCCAACACGCTTTCAGGAGGTGAAATGCAGCGATTGAGGCTGGCAGCTCAATTGGGAAGCGGTCTCACGGGGGCGCTCTATGTACTGGACGAGCCCACCATTGGACTGCATCCACGTGACACGCACCGCTTGCTCAGCAACCTGCGCGCGCTCGTGAAAACGGGCTCCACGGTGCTTGTGGTGGAACACGACGAGGACACCATTCGCGCAGCCGATCATCTGCTCGAGATGGGACCGGGCGGCGGCGAGCTTGGAGGCCATGTCGTGGCGGCAGGCACGGTGGCTGAGGTGCTCGCGGTAGACTGCGCAACGGCGCGCGCGCTGTCCTCCGGACAAGGTGCACTGCGCACGCAATTGGGCGATGCCAAGAATGCCTGCATGCTCAAGGGCGCACGCGGACACAACCTCAAAGGAGTCGACTTTCGCGTGCCCGCAGGCCGCATGATCTCGGTCGTGGGCGTGAGCGGCAGCGGCAAGTCCACGTTGGTGCGCAAAGTGTTCTACCCGGCGCTGCGCAAAGCCTTGGGCTTGGTGGCCGAGCCTGCGTTGACGCATACGAGCCTCAAGGTGCCCAAAGAAATCGCGCGGGCTGTCGTGGTTGACCAGTCGCCCATCGGTCGCACGCCGCGCTCGGTGCCCGCCACATTTTTGGGCGTTTGGGACGAGGTCCGCAAGCTCTATGCGGGGTTGCCCGAAGCCAAGGTTCGTGGCTACACAGCGGCGCGCTTTTCGTTCAACAGTGCGGCGGCCGGAGGGCGCTGTGCACTGTGCGAGGGCCAGGGCGTGATTGTGTCGGAGATGAGCTTTTTGCCTGATGTTGTGACGCCATGTGGCGCATGCAACGGAGCGCGCTACGAGCCTGCTACACTGAGTGTAAGATACATGGGGCGTAGCATCGGCGAAGCGCTTGAGCTCTCGGCCGAAGAGGCGGTGCGGGTCTTTGCCAACCACCCCAAGATCACGCGTCCACTCGCCACGCTCAATGCCATGGGCTTGGGCTACCTCAAGCTTGGGCAGGGCTCACACACGCTCTCGGGCGGAGAGGCCCAACGTCTCAAGCTGGCGCTGGAGCTCACGGCCGGCGCCGCGCATGAGCCCACCGTCTACGTGCTCGACGAGCCCACCACGGGCCTACACTTGCAAGATGCACGCAAGCTGGTCACCGTCTTCGACAAGCTGGTGCAGCGCGGCGACACGCTGCTCATCGTGGAGCATCACCCCGACGTGATCTTGGCTTCCGACTGGGTCATCGAGCTAGGCCCCGAAGCCGGCGAGGAGGGGGGTGAACTCGTGTTTGAAGGCACGCCGGCGGAGCTACTCAAGTCCAACACCGTCACAGCGGTGGCGCTGCGCGGTGGATCCATCGCCTCAAAGAAGCGTGCTCAGATCTAAGATCATTCGGAATCGCGCCATCACCTACTGGCAGAGCTCGACCACACCCGATAGAATCAACTCCGTGAATCGCTATTACACAGTCGCTGCATCCGTGTCCCTGCTCGCGCTCTACGCATGTGCCACCTCGCCTGTGTTTCGTATCGCGGAGGTCTCCCGCGATGCGGGGCCTCAGCCTCAAATTCAATCCAACCCTTCGTACAAAGACGACGCGAGCACAGTGGCGGTCGACGCGGCACGCGATGCCGCGCTTGGGGTGGATGCGGCACCTGATGCCTCGAAGCCCATCGAGGCAGGCGTGCCAAGCACCTGCTCAGCGCCGCCCACGCAACTCACGGGCACGCCACTTGCTGGATTGCCTGCATCCTTCACGGATTTGCGCGTGAGTCCCAATGGGCTTGTGGCAGTGGGTTACGACAGCTCGTCGCTTCCTGTAGTGTATGAGCGCGCCTCGATCGCCGTTCCATTTGGCGACCCTGTCAGCTTTTTGCCTACCAACTATGATTGGGAGAAGGGCTTTGCGATCTCGCCGGATGGTTTGCAGGTCACGGTGGTGGAGCTGGGCGACAAGCGCTTGGCGTCGTTTCGCCGCGCAGCCCTTGGCCTCAGTTTCGTCGATGCGTCCGGCGTGCCCAAAGATGCACGTAGCAACAACCCCGTGCATCTAGCAGCTACCGATACGCTCAGCAGCCCCGTGCTGATCGCGGCTGGCACCAGCGCGCTCATACGCGTCAACCTCGCCAATGGTGCGGCGCGTGGGGCCTATCTGGTGAGCATTGACTCTAACGCGGCAGGGACGGGCAGCAATGATCTTGTGAAGTATGCCGTCGACCCCTTCACGCCTCAACCTTCCGCGCAACTGACAGGCTTCGACCAAGACCAAAGCGCTCTCTACTTTTCCGCGGGAACGCAGAGCTACGTGATGTACCGAGCCGACATCGAGCCGTTCAGCGCACCCAAAGCGATCGGCACGTTTGGCCATGCCACGCCGGGCAACAATTGCGCGGTGGTCTACGGCGTAGGCGCACTCGGGCCTAGCGTGTATTCTGCACCTTGAGGGAACGGCTGCGTTTTTGCTAACGTGATGAGGAGTAGATTGGCGCCACATTCTGCAGAGGACTCAGTCGTATGAAGCGTTTCGCAGACTTTACAATCGTTGATTTCGAGATGTTGGTTCGGCTGCCCGAGCACTCGTCTCTGCGCGAAGTCGCTGCCGCGCTCGACATGGATCCCGCCAAGGTTTCACGGCGAGTGGCGGACATTGAGCAACGATTGGGAACGAAGCTGCTGACGCGTTCCAACATGGGCGTTGTGGTCACCCAGGACGGTCATCACGTGGCGGTGCAAGCGCGCCGGGTACTGAGTTCGTTGAAAGAGTTCGATGTTGCCAGACGGATAGAATCACAGCCTCAATACGAGGAATTTGTGACCATCGGAGCAAGAGGTTTCTTGAATGCGCATGTGGGCGCCGCGACGTATCGAGCTCTGTCTCAAGGGCTCTCAGATCGGATGGGGATACGGTTCTTGGACCAGTCGCCCGATGAGAGCCGGTCAGCCGCGAAGCAGGGCACGGTGGATGTGGTCATTGGGATTGAAGCGGAGGGTCTTGGCAAAGCGTGGACAAGCTCCCTGGTTGGCGAGCTTCGTTGGCGCCTCTACGCAAACGCGCGTCACCCACTGACGATGGGCGGAACTTTGGCTGATCTACGCAACTACCGCATCGCGCACCATTGCTACTGGAACGGCCAGCGTATTCAGAGCAGCACCGGTGTGCTCGAGTCGCTAGGCCTCGGTCACACGGGCTACGGAACCGAGACGGCTGCGACGGCGATGGCGCTCTTGCAAGTTTCAGATCATGTCGTGTGTGCGCCGAGTCTTGTGGCTCGCGATTTGGTGGCGTCCGGACAAATCGCCGAACTGCAAATCGAAGGTGTGGACGAGACTTGTACGCCTCTCCACCTCGCTCTGCATCAAGACCGTATCAGCGCAGCCACCCAAAAAAGGCTGAGACGAGAACTCTCATCGGCCTGCGCGGAGTAGTCGTCCGCTGGGATGGCTTAGGTCCAAGTATCGATCCCATAGAGCGCCACCACACGGCCGCTAGGGAGATTGCCGACCAGCATTGGGGCCACGCTTCCGTTTTCAAGGGAACCGTTGTGCTTTACACCCACCACGACATTCTTGATGTTGCGCATCTTGGCGTTTACCGTGTTCATGAGGTTGACCACACGGGTTTGCTCAGGAACCGACCCGGCGCGCGTCAACTCGTTGCGCCAGTATTGGTCCATCGGAAGGCCCGCTTGCGCTGCGTAGGTGCCGCCAGTAGTTTTGCGTACCGCGCGCAACTCGGGGATGACGGGGCCCGCCGCCGCCGCGATCTTGGCAACAGAAAGCTCACCCGTCAGCGACGAGGGCAACAAGGCGGCCTTGTACTGAGTGGGGTCTCCTTCACTGCCACGGCTCGTGTGCCCTTTCAGCGCTTCACGCACATCTCGGAGTGCTGCTTTGTCACCTGAACTTAGCGAGTCTTCCGAGACGCTGAGCTCGGTGTCTTGAGAAGCGACGCCCTCGGATGCGGTAAAGGCGCAGGCGCTGGTCAACGCACAGAGAGACAATGTCATGACGAGACGCATGGTGAGCTCCTTAAAAACTAGGTGAGTCCGCGAGAGAGATGTCTCGCCGATAGACCGAAGACCTCACTACAAGACTTCATCGGTTTCGCAAGTCGGCCGAGTCGCAAACATCGCAGATGTCACAAAGGCCATCAGCCGCCTTTCGACGACCCACGGCCTTTTAGGGGTTAGAACGCTCGGTGCCGCTTCATTTAGGGATCGTGAGAACTTTGTCGATAGCGTGGATGACTCCGTTCTTGGCCTTGACGTCCGTCACGATGACCGTTGCTTGCTGGAAGCCGGCGTTTAAAGTCAATTTGCTGCCCGCCACGGACACCGCGATTTTTCCGCCCTGGAGCGTAGTTACCGAAGTGCCGGCCGCCGAGATGGCGGCGGCGGCGTCTACCTTCACGCCAAGCACGTGGTACTTCAGAAGGCTCGCCAAGGCATCTTTGCTTTCGGGCTTGAGAATGCCTGGGTTTGCCGCGAGTACCGGTGCGAAGGCCTCATCTGTCGGTGCAAACACCGTCGACGGATTCGTGGCCTTTAGCGCAAACTCAAGCCCCGAAGCGCGAACGGCTGCGATGAGCGTCTGGAAGCTACCGTTGAGAATGGCCGTGTTGACCGTATCGAAAGCGCCTGCAGGCACGATGACCGAATCAATCACGTGGATAACGCCATTGCTGGCTTGCACGTCTGTGGCTGCCACGTTGGCGCCGCCAACCTTGATCTTATTGCCTTGAATCACGACTGGAACATCGCCCGACAGTGTGGTCGCGTTTTTGCCGTTGAGTGTCGCTACGGTACTCGCCTCTACTTTTCCCACCATCACGTGAAACTTGAGAATTTGCTGAAGAAGTGACTTGTTTTCAGGCCTGGTGAGATTCTCGCGAACTGCCAACGGGAGCTTCTCAAATGCAGCGTCCGTGGGGGCCAAGACGGTGAACGGACCGGCGCCCTTCAAGGTGTCGACGAAGTCTGCAGCCTTCAGAAGTGCAGCAAGCGTCTTAAACGACCCAGCGGCTATCGCTGTATCGACGATGTCCTTCTTGACGGCGGTTGTTGCTGCATCGGATGCGGTTGTTGCTGCATCGGATACGGTTGGGTTTGTTGTTTGTGTCCCGGTGGACTTTGTGCCGTAGGAGCAGCCAAGCATCGAGGCCGAACCAACAGCGAGAGTCAATGCGAGCACAACTGTTTTCGGAGCGAATTTCATACCGAGGCTCTTTCGATAATGCCGCGAAACTGCGACGCGATAAAAACTACTAGACGGACCAACGTTTGGTGGGGTTTTGGTGCCACGCATCTTGCAGAAGCTGAAGCACAATCTGAGTTAGCCTGCGTTGTCGGTCTTAAGCGCAACACCCAACCACAAGTTCAGGTGCATCTTGCACAGGCGTTGTCTTGGTCGCGGTGGCTGGCGGCGTGCTTGCCTGCATAGGTTTTACCAGCGCGTGAGGGGCGGGGCGCGACGGAGTTGTTGTGGGACGCTGCGCCACCTGCGGAATGCCAAGAACCGAAACCTCACGCGTTTGAAAGGCCCTCATTCGCTCCGACGGCACAAGACTTCAGCGGTTTCGCAAGTCGGCCGAGTCGCAAGTATCGCAGATGTCACAAGAGCCATGAGCCGTCTTTCGACGACCCATGGCCCTGTAGGATCTATAGCGATCCGTGTCGCTTCAGTTAGGGAGCTTGAGAACCTTGTCGATGGCGTGGATGATTCCGTTGTTCGTTTTTACGTCGGCCACAATGACTTTGGCCTGATTCGGACCGGCGTTAAGAATCACCGCTGTGTCGGCGCCAGTTCCCGTGACGGATATTGCAATTTTCCCGCCCTGGATCGTGGTTACCGAAGTGCCGGCAGCAGCGATGGCGGCGGCGGCATCGACCTTCGTACCAAGCACGTGATAGGTAAGAACGCGTGTCAACGTTGCCTTTTTCGCTGGGTCCGTGAGCAGGTCCGGGGTGGCTGCGAGGACGGGCACAAACGCCGCATCAACGGGCGCAAACACGGTCAGTGGGCCAGCACCCCTTAGCGCTGTAAGCACAGCCGGATCGGCGGCTTTCACGGCTGCGATCAAGCTCCCAAAGCGACCGTCAAGTATGGCGGTGTCAACCACATCGAATGCTCCTGCGGGTAGAATGACCGAATCAATCACGTGGATGACGCCATTGCTGGCTTGCACGTCTGTGGCC
>JAYWGD010000022.1:0-3275 GCA_043778435.1 Myxococcales bacterium
CGGGAAAAAGCTCAGCGCCGATATGCTAGTGCATCCTGGTCTGCATATGGTTGCAAGCTACGGTGAAGGGTTTCGATCGCCGCAGGCCCGCGCTTTGTCGAACGGCGAGACAACGCCTTTTGCGCGTGTGCAGAGCGCCGAATTGGGCGCGCGCTACGCTTCCGGCGATCGCGTGCAGTGTGCACTTGCCATGTTTCGCACCCAGCTCAGCGAGGACTTGGTGTTCGACCAGCAAACTGCCCGCAACGAGCGCACGCCGGGCACGGCGCGCACGGGTTTGGCGCTCGATGTGGTGCTGCGTCCGCGCGCGTGGCTAACGACCGCAACAAGTGCAACCTACACGCATGCTGCTTTCAGCGAGGGGGATGCAGTGCGGAGCGTAGGCGATTTGCTGCCGTATGTCCCTCAGCTGGTCGTGCGCAGCGATGTTCGTGCCAGCGGTGATGTGGGGCATCTGCAAGGCCGAAGCGTGCGCGCGTATGTGGGCACGGGGCTTCAAGCGTTGCTGCGTCGGCCGATGCCGTATGGCGAGTTTGGGCGTGATGTGTTCCTGGCGAGTGCCCGCGCCGGCGCGCGCTTCCGTGCGGTGGAGCTTGGCGTGGACATCACCAACTTGCTTGGCGCTGATTGGTACGATGGGCAGTTTGTTTTTGCATCGAACTTCTCGCGCACGGCGGCACCCTCCTTGGTGCCGGCATCCCATGTGACGGTGGGCGAACCGCGCGCCATCATGCTTTCGGCAACGTTATTTCTATGAGGTATTTTGCAATGCAACAGCGACACTTGTGCCTGACGGAAATGTTCTTCGTATTCGCGCTTGCGGCGTGCAGCGGCATGCCAGAGACGACGGCCGGCAAGCGTGTAATCTTGGCCTCGCGTTTGGATGCCATGCCTGAGGCTGCAGCGCCATTTGCCAATGCCAAGGGGTGGCGCATTTCGCTGTCGGAAGCGCGCATGTCAGCGGGTCCTTTTTACTACTTCGAGGGTTCGGTACTTCTTGCAGAGTCAACGCCACCGATTCGGCCTCTGTGGCATCGGGCACTAGGCATTCGCGACGCATGGGCGCATCCCGGGCACTACATTCCTGGGCAGGCACGTGGAGAGATGCTCACGCCAAGCGACAATATCGATCTGCGCGCTGGCGTGGTTGCGCTGGCCACAGGCGCGGGGGTGAGCGGAAGTATGGGCTCTGCAACCTTCACGTTTGGCGCTCCAGATCCTGGGCGCGCGGTGATTCGATTGTCCGGTACGGCCACGAAGGGCGCGATTCAGCGTGTGTTCTCGGCAAAGGTGATGCAAAGCGAGTTGCTCAATGCGAATGGCGCATCACGTGTGGAGGGATGCCCCTTTGAGCCCGTGAACCTGCAGCAAGACGGCACCGTGGTGGTGCACGTGTCACTGTCTGTCTGGTTCGATCAGGTCGAGTTTCAAGACGTGCCCGAAGGCAGCGAGGCGGCACCCACGGAGCTCGTCGTGGCGATGGTTGCGCATAACGCCCTTCTGCGAGGCATCAAGGCTTCGGATGGCTATTTGTTCAAATTTACAAAGGAATCGCCATGAAATACGCGCCAAAGCCTGGTCTCCTTCTCGCTCTGTGCGTTGCGTGTTCTACCTCGGTGGAGGATGCAGGCACCGGGTCAGTGTCGTTCTCGACCTGGGGCGAAGAATACATCGAAGAGGGGCTTCCAACCTCGGTCTTCGAAGACGGTTGGAGCGTAAAGTATAACAAATTTCTTGTGGTGCTTGGAGATGTCGTTGTTGCGGACGACAAAGGCGTGGTGGCCGCAAGCATGAAGAGCAGCGTGCTCGTGGACCACGTCACGGCAGGGGTCAAACCGGTTGTGACATTTCAGAATTTGCCAGCGCGTGCTTGGAACCGCGTGAGCTACAGCATTGCACCCGCCGGCAACACCACCGTGCTGGAAGGAGCGAAGGCAGAAGACCTAATCTTTATGAAGGATGCAGGGTACAGCCTGTATGTTGAGGGCACTGCCAGCAAAGGCAGCACCCAAAAGCGCATCCGTTGGGGCTTCACCATCTCCACACAATTTGAGCGTTGCCGCGGCGAAGTAGGAGGCAAAGAGACTGAGGGCGCTGTGGTCACGCGCGGCGGCACGGATGGCATCGAGCTGACCATTCACGGTGACCATCTGTTCTACGACGATCTGCAATCGCAGGGGGCCAAGGTGCGTTTTGGGGCCATTGCAGACGCCGACGATCGCGCCACCGGCGACCGCGATGGATCGGTGAGTTTGGAGGAGCTGGCCAAGTTTGCGCTCGTAGAGATCCCTGCGGCTCAAGGTGGGTACGGCACCGGGGCGATCAGCGGGGTCAATGACTTGCGCGACTTTGTGACCTCTCTTTCGCGCACGGTGGGACATTTCCGCGGCGAAGGAGAGTGCTTTACGCCAAGCAAATAGGCGCGCTTTGTGCGTGCACCAGTGGCGCTTGCGGGCGTAGACTTTGAGCACCCTCGATGAAGCCCAAAGACCTGTTGTTCGGCGCTGCAGCCTATTTGCGATCTCACCCAAGTGAATTTGTGGCCGCCGCGCGTGACGCTGCGGGATTGCGCGTGGGCGTCCCTGTCGCTGCGCTACGATGGGCGGCCAAGCAGCTTCCCGAGGGAGGCAAATCGCCGGAGGACGTGACCATCGAGAGCATTCCTCCCGCGCTTCGCCTTTCGGCCACACTGAACGTCATGGGCGCTCCGCTTCGTGCCACGGCTTCGCTCAACATCGAGGGCGTGCAAGTGACGAGTGAAGCCGTACGCGTTACGCTCTCGGTACGCGACCTCGTCATCAAAGCCGCGGGTGGCGGCCAGAGCTCTGTCGCAGGCCTTTTGGAATCAGGAGCGATCGATCTCTCCAAGCCAGGAAAATTGCTCAAATTTTTGCCAAAAAAGCCTGTGTTTCTGCTCGATGCCTACGACGACAAACTCGTTGTAGACCTCATGAAAGTACCAGCGCTCGCGAACAACCCCATCGTCAAGCGAGCGCTCGCCGTCATCTCCCCCGTGTTGCGCATCCAAGAAATCGGCACCCGCTCCGATCGCTTCGTCGTGCAATTTGGCGCCAATCTCGCAGGCCTCCGCACCTCGCTCGCGTCCCTCCGCGGGAAGTAGTGCCACCAAGCGACTTAGTCGCGAGCTCTCTCTCCTCTCCGCAAGCGACTTAGTCGCGAGCTCTCTCCGCGCGCCAAGAGCAACAAGGCGCGAAACATACACGCGCGCAAGGCAGGGCCGCGCGGCTAGCGAAGTGACGCCCGGAGCGTAGTCA
>JAYWGD010000023.1:0-9889 GCA_043778435.1 Myxococcales bacterium
TCGATGGTCTCCGAGGTGGATGGCGATTTTTGGAGCGCCATCTCGCGGAGTTTTTTTGCAAAACGCACGAGCTCGTCGGCCAACTGATGATGAATCCCAGGCAAGCGTAGCTCTAAGATTTTTAGCTCGCGCGATGGTGTGGGGTAGTCCAAAAACAAGTGCAAGCAGCGGCGGCGCAGTGCATCCGTCATCTCGCGCGTGCCGTTGCTGGTGAGCAGCACCAAGGGCGTGTGCTTTGCGCGCACGGTGCCCAGCTCCGGGATGCTTACTTGAAATTCTGATAAAAACTCAAGCAAAAGCGCCTCGAATTCGCTGTCCGCGCGATCGACCTCGTCGATAAGCAACACGCACGGCTTCTGGCTGCGCACGGCGCGAAGCAGGGGGCGGTCGAGCAAAAAACGCTCTGAGAAGAAGGCGTGATCGGCATCGCCGATGGCATCGACGGCCGCGGCAAGGCCTTGGCTTGAAGCACCTGCGCGAGGTGCGCGGTCTCTCAACAACTGCGTGTAGAGTACCTGCTTTGCGTAATCCCATTCGTAGAGCGCGCGCGATTCGTCGAGGCCCTCGTAGCACTGCAGGCGCACCAGCTCCTGGCTCAAAGCAAGCGCTGCGGCCCGCGCAAGTGCCGTCTTTCCCACGCCTGGCGGCCCCTCAAGCAAAATGGGCTTTCCCATGCGCAAGGCGAGCCACAACACAAGCACAGTTCGATCGCCAGCCAAGTAGTGCGGAGCGAGTGCCCGCGCCAATTGCTCTCTGCTCAGATCCTCGTAGGCCATGCCGTGCTTTGCCCCGGCCTAGTTGGCGGCTTGGCCGCGCTGCCGCACGACCTCGTACATCGCAAGCGCGGCGGCCACGGAGGCGTTCATCGAGCCAATGGGGCCGGGCATAGGCAAGCTCACAAGGCCATCACAGATGCCCTTAATGGGTTTGCGCAAGCCTTTGCCTTCGGCGCCTACGACAAGTGCGATGGGGCCCGTCATGTCGACGGTGGCGATGGGCGTGGCGCCCTCCATGTCGAGACCATAGACGCTCACGCCCATGCTCTTGAGATGGTGGATGGCATCTTGCAACTTGGCCACGCGGCACAGCTGCGCATGCTCGACGGCACCCGCCGATGCGCGAAACATGGCCGCCGAAAGCGGGGCCGCGCGATGCTCAGGCCAGAACACGCAGGTGGCGCCCATGGCCACGGCCGAACGCACGATGGCGCCAAAATTCTGTGGATCTTCGAGCTCATCGAGCAAGATGTAAAGACCCGCTGGATCTTCTGGCAAGTCTTGCAACTTGACCAGCACAAGCTCATCAGCCTTGGCGAGCACACCTTGGTGACGTCCGTTTTTGGTCAGGCTATCTAGCTCTCGGCCTTCTACGCGGCTTACTTTGACGCCGGAATCCGTGCAAAAACGCGCCAAGGCATCCATCTGTGCGGAGCCGTCTTCGATAAGCACTTCGTGAATGGAGGCGGGCTTCGCACGCAACAATTCTCTCACGGGCTGAATGCCCATAATGAACCGTGCCATCAGCAGGTCGGATCGCCAGGTGGGCAGGGCTTGCCAGGAGTTTGAGGCTTGGGTCCTCCAACGACGCTCGGCCGTGGTCGATTGGTCTTCTCGCTGTTGATGCGTGCCTGAATCGCATCACGTTCTGCTTGCGTCTTCGCTGTGCCCAAATCGGCCGTAAGCTGCGCGAGGCGCGCGTCGGATTCTGCGATGGAACGCTGCAGACGAGCGTTTTCGGCCTTGGCCTCGTCCTCGGCAAGCTGGTGGGCTTTGGCTTGAGCGTCTTTCTCCTTGTTGGAGTTGCTGATGGCAATACCTCCTCCGACAACGGCCACCACAAGGAGGGCCGCAACGCCGCCGACCATATAGGTTAACTGCTTCTTCTTCTTGTCCTGGCCCAAGGCTGCAAGCTGTCGCTCGTGCTCTTGCTGGGTCTGCATCGCCGCGATGCGCCCTGCATTTTCCGCCTCCGTTTGTGCTTTTGCGATTTCAGCATGCTTCATCCCTTCGAGGCGTGCGGCCTCTTCACGGGCGCGCTGCTCTTCGCTTCTGCGGCGATCCTCTTCGGCACGCACACGCGCCTCTTCTGCGGAGATGGCGGCGCGCTCAGCCGCAGCTTTGGCATCGACCTCGGCCTGAATGCCGGCCTGTTTGGCGGTCTCTTCTTGCTTGATGCGATCCTCCTCGAGGTTCATCAGTTCCTTAAGTGAGAAGAGGACGGAACTTTCTTTTGTGTCAGCCATGGCAACAAAATCCTACGGTAGTTGGCGTGGTTTTTCAAATGGCCTTTGCGTGCAAGTCACACAATTTGTACCCTGCGTTCAACATGGCCACTCAAGTTCTCGCGCACATCACTGGCACCATCTGGAAGATCGAAGTCAAGGTCGGAGAGAAAGTGCCCGCAGGACACGTGCTCACCATCTTAGAATCCATGAAGATGGAGATGCCGCTCGAGGCAGAGGAGGATGCCGAAGTGCTGGAGATTCACGTGGCCGAAGGAGAGGCCGTTGCTGAAGGGCAGTTGCTCATCACTTTGACTTAAAGCGCTTCACACGTGTCTCCTACGAGAGAGCATACAGCGCGATGCCCGCGGTCTGTGCGACGTTGAGAGAATCGAAATTTGGCGCCATGGCAATGCGCGTCGGCGTTCCTGCTTGTAGCCAATGGTCGCTGAGGCCAGGGCCCTCGGCGCCAAGCACCACGGCGTAACGCTTCCCGCGAGGTACGTCTGCGAGCTCTGTCGCAGCGTGCGGGCTCAATGTGAGCGCGGTGATGCCGGCCTGCTCCAGCGCCCGAAAAATGTGAGCCGGTGAGCCCTGGCGCACGAACGGCACACGCATCACGCCTCCCACGGAGACCCGCACGGCCTTGCGATAAAACGGATGGCATGAGCTGTCGTCCATCAGGACGCAAGAGGCGCCAAAGGCCGCAGCGTTGCGGAAAATGCCGCCCACATTGTCGTGGTTGGCGATGCCAAGCGCCACAATCACGTGGCTCTTTCCAGAGGAAATGGCCTCGCTGAGTGTGGGAACGCGGCGCCTGCGCACCACGGCCAAGCACCCGCGGTGGATATGAAAACCCACCACCGCATCCATGACATCTTGATGTGCAATATACACGGGCACATCGATTCCCGAGCCCTCAAGCAGTGGCAACAAGCGCTTGACTTGTCTCTCCGACATGAACATCGAGTGAAGCTCAAACTCGGTGGCCGTGAGCGCCACACGCAGGACCGTTTCTCCTTCGGCTACAAAGCGCTCTTGCACTTCACTCAGTTTTCGTTCGGGGAGTTTGGTGTATGCTGCAACCTTTGGCGAGTTGGGCGAATCGATGGTCTCAAATGTAAGCACGTGGAATCAGTCTCTCCAGAGAAACTTCCATGGGTTGTGCTTGAGGTCTCGCACCATCTCTTGCACGTCGTCGAACACGGCTTCGTCCATGACGAGCGCGCCCACGGTGCCTTGTCCCTTCTTGATATGCGAGACAATCCCTTGGGCATCTGCGATCGCCTTGTTGGCTCGGTCTGCGAGCTCTGCGGCATCGCCAATAGCCTTCTTGAGCTTGGCTTGCTCCTCGGGCGAGCCAACCAATGCCGAGGCACGGTTCAGATTTGCGAGCGCCTCTCTCGCATCTTTCATCATCGGCTTGGCATCTGATTGGAGCAACGAGGTCATTTGATCCAAGTTGTTGACAACGCGAAGTAGCTTGGGGCTATCGACATAGTTGCTGCGCGCGTGGCTGGCGAGTTCAAGCGCCTCTGCCGTGAGCTTCTCCACATTGACGACGGTGTGCTTGAGCGCCTCTTGGTTCTCGCCGAACACCACGTTCATTGACTTGAGCAAGTTGCCTGCGTTGTGTGCCGCCTCGGAAATAAGCTCGCGATTGTTGTGTAGCGCGGTCACGGTGGTGTCGAGCAACTCGTAGCCCTTGGCCACAAAGAGATCGATGCGAGGGGGATCGATGCCGCGCACGACCGCGCCTTCCGCGAGCGAAGTATGGTCCGGTGTGCCGGGCTCCAGTGCCATAAATTGTTCGCCAAGAACGCCTTGCGTGGTCACATAAAAGTCGGCGTTGCCACGGATGGTTTCTTGAAGCCTCTTTTCGATCCTCACGGTTGCGCGCACAAGGGCAGGGCGACTCTCACCGGCTTTGGGCTTTTCGGTTCGGAACTCAATCTCCTCCACCGTGCCAACCTTCACGCCCGCCATACGCACGGGCACTCCCGTCTGAAGGCCGCCTGGATTGTTGAAGTCTACATAGACCGTGTACTTGGGGCGAAACGACAGACCACCCAAAATAAGAATCAGGCCTACAAGCACGCCGCCTGCGAGTAAGATAAGGGCTCCAACTTTGACTTCAATGGACCGTTCTTGTGCCATGGCCAAAGACTACATGTGTGTCCGGCCCAAACACCAGAACGCTTGTGTTTGAATGGGCGAAAGGTTTGTTGGGAATGATGACCATCTTTTTGCGCCACGCGCTTGCGGGACGTACACTTCGCGGATGCTGCATCATGATCGCGCAAAACATCGATTTGTTCTCTCGCTTGCACTTGTGGGCTTGAGCGGTTGTGCGAGAGGCTTGGACAGGCAAGACCCCGTCGTTAGCGTGGCGGCGCGAGGCCTTGCAGAAGCTCGTGCTTTTTCGGAAGACGGCAAGGCGCTGATTCAAGACCCGGAGGCGATGGTGACGTCGCCCACCGCCGGACAACCGACGGTCAGCACCACGTTGCCCGATAGCGCATCGGGGACGCGCATGCTCGAAGTGGGAAACATGACTCCTGTGCGCATTGAGGTGCGGCTTCTGGACGCACGTGATGATTCGAAACGTCAAAATTTAGAAGGCTATGCAGTATATCCTGGCGCGCTTCAGAATGCTCCGGATTCCACGCTGATTGCACGCAGCACGCGTTTGGGGGTTGAGGATTATGTGTATTTTCCAACCCGTCCCTCGCGAGAGGCGCTGACCTATGAGGTCAAGCTCGGCGGGTACGTGGCAGGGCTTCGCGTGGTTGCGCATCAACTGGAATTTCTCACGCGCGATGGCCTGCCTGGGCTTCGTGTGTCAGCGCCGTATGCGGTCACTCAAGCCGGTACGCGCGTGTTGGCTTCGCTTGCGGTGGAAGGGTGCAACTACGACAACAGCCCTCTGCCTTTTCGCGCGCCAGATCTCCAAGAGGGAACAGGAAGCAATGTGTGCAAGGTGCATGTGTCTTGGGAGGGAGCGGGAGCCAGCTACCCGTTGGTGCTCGACCCCGAGTGGACCTCGCCCAGTCAGTTGCCTAGCGGATTTCAATACTGGGCTCCACAAGTGTACAAGCTGGCATCCGGACGCGTGCTCGCCACGGGCAACAACACCAATGCCTCGCAGCTTTGGGACCCGGTGACTGGGCTTTGGTCTGCCACGGGTGCCACCGGCGAAGTGTGCAACCCGAATGAGGGGCGTGCGGTCTTGCTGAGCGACGGCAAGGTCTTGGCATTTTCGGGTGTCAACAGTTTCGGAACGCAGCTCGGAGATGTGAAGTCTTACGATCCGGCCACAGGTGCGTGGACAAGCCGCGCGAACATCCCGGTTGGGCTGAATCGCCCGCAAGGCGTGACGTTGAACAATGGCAAAGTGTTGGTGTCAGGCGGGATTCTCTCTGGCGGCAGCGTGACCAATGCGGCGCGATTGTACGATCCAGTTGCGAATACATGGACGACGACGGGCTCAATGACGACAGCGCGTCGTGACCATTCGATGGCGTCGGCGAGTGCCAATCGAGTGGTTGCGGTTGGAGGTGGCACATCTGGCAGCGGCTGCGCCAATGGAACCACCAGCAGCGAGGTGTACAACACGTCGTCGGGCAACTGGAGCGCCGCGGGCGCTACGACAACAGCGTTTTACAACCCCGACATTCTTGCGTTGTCGACAGGGCGTGTGCTGATTGCCGGGTCGATGTGCAACACCTCAAGCACCAACCTGTTTCAGCCCGGACCAAATACATGGTCCAACAGTGGCAACGTGAACTCGGGCGTCACCAACTTCGCAGGTCGGGGCCTCGGCGAAATCGGCGGTGTTGTTTATCTTGCAGGCAATGAGGGAGGCTATCCGTTTGGATTTCAGTACAATATTGCCTCGAGCACATGGTCTAACTTGTCTGCGCAGTACACGCAACCCTACCCCCAGGAAGGAGCAGGCGTTGCGCTCAACGACGGGCGATTCTTCTTCGTCGATAGGAATGGCCAGACCCGTACCTACTCGGCTTGCGGCGATAGCGTGCTTAGCCCTGGTGAAGCATGCGACGATGGCAATGCAACCTCCGGTGATGGCTGCTCGTCATCTTGTGCGGTGGAGTCTGGCTACTCTTGCAACCGCGTCAATGTGCTGCCCAACGGCAGCTTCGAGTCTCCTGTGCAAAGCGGCGGATACACGACCTACTCTACTGGACAGACCTTTGGCGGTTGGCTTGTCACCACCGGGGACGTCGAGCACGACGGTGGCGGTCACGGTGCCGCGATTCCTAACGGAACGCAAACCGTTGATCTGAACGGGAGCACAACCGGAGGGATCTCTCAATCATTCGCCACCATTTCTGGTCATACCTATGCGTGGGATATGCGCATCTCTGGCAACAACGGATGCGGACAGAATACATTTAATGGCACGGTGGTCTTTACCTCAGGAAGCACGACGACCCACAATTTCTCTACCAACACACTTATCAGCGCGTCGAGTTGGGATCACGAGTACGGCAAATTTGTCGCGGGCGCTGCGAGCACGAGTCTTGCGATCACCAGCACCATTCCAAGCTGTGGCGGCCCGTTCATCGACGACATCCGCGTTGTCGACATGAGCGTTGCGAGCTGCACCTTTCTTTGCGGCAATGCGGTGGTCGATGGCGGTGAGACGTGCGACGATGGCAACCTCATCTCTGGTGATGGCTGTTCGGCGACATGTGGCATCGAAGCGGGCGCCTCTTGTTTTCCGACCAGCATGCTCGTCAATGGTGACGTAGAGCAACCCAAAGTGCCGAACGGAAGCTGGAACAGCTATCCCTCGGGCGCAAATGTCGGGGGCTGGACCGTCGGAGGTGCAGGAGGTATCGACGTGGAGAACCGTGCTCAAGGATTTGTGCAGCCTACAGGCGAACAAGACATTGATCTCTCCGGGGGCAGTGCAGGAAGCATTACCCAAACGGTGACCACAGTGGTGGGTCGAAGCTACAGTTGGTCGATGCGATTGGCGGCCAACTTTGGCTGCGGCGGCGCCTCAAAAGCCGGATATGTACAGGCGGTATCTGGTGGAACCAATACGTGGAACTTTCTGACGACCACCAATGCAACCGCAGCCACATGGGACTTGGTGACAGGAACATTCATTGCTGGTGCGCCAAGCACCGTGTTCTCCGTCGTGAGCACGGACACCTCATGTGGAGGCCCTGTTATCGACGCCATTCGCTTGCTCGATTCAACGGAACAAGCATGTCAAACAGCGTGTGGAAATGCGGTGATTGGTTCTGGGGAGACATGTGACGATGGCAACAAGATCTCGGGTGACGGCTGCTCATCGACGTGCGCCATCGAGGCCGGAAACTCATGCAGCGCGCCCGCCAACGTTGTGCTGAACGGCAGCTTTGAAAGCCCTGCGCAAGGAAGCGGAGGGCTCACCAATTATACTGGAACGAGCATCCCAAGTTGGACCATTGCCAGCGGTTCGGACATCGAGGTGTGGAATGCTGCGCTGAACAGCGTGGCTGCTTCGGGCTCGAATTTTTTGGATATCTCCGGTTCTACGGTTGGCATGATGACACAGACGGGAATCCCTGCGGTGAATGGCACAAATTACGTGTGGTCTGCACGTGGTGCTTCATGGCCCAATTCGCCAGCCTACCGCACAGCGGCCCTTGGTGTGGTCGGCAACGCCGGCTATCGTGTGCAAATTGTAGGCACATCGGTGAGCTCAGGCACCTCTGCATACGACACCTTCCAAGGGCGTTTTACGGCGGGCGCGTCGACCTCGTTCGACATTCAGGCCCTCAAGGATTCGTCCACGGGCATGCATGTCGATGACGTCCAAATCAAGGCTGTGCAGAGCTGCACTTGCGATGGCAATGCGGGCAGCGGAACGCCACGCGCGTGTTCCGCGGTGGCGCCTATCTGCAATGCGACCGGTGGCTGTGTGGTAGACACACACGCTGGCTGCAGCTGACTCCGCGGCGTTGCGCTTTAAGCGCCAGGCAAGCGCCGCAGGTCAGAGTTCCATGGGGCCTTCGGCAAGCCCCATGGTGAATTGACGCACAATCGCGTCGTCGGTGGCTCGGAATTCTTCGCGTGTACCCTGCATGCGTACCTGGCCGCGGTAGAGCATCACAATGCGATCGGCGATAGAAAAAATGCTGGTCAAATCGTGGCTGACCACGATGCTTGTGACTCCACGCTTGTCGCACAACTCTCGGATAAGCTTGTCCACGCGGCGGGCGCTCACCGGGTCGAGTGAGGTCGTGGGTTCGTCGAAGAGCACATAGCTTGGGTTGACAGTGAGCGCTCGTGCAATGGCGACGCGCTTCTTCATGCCATCGCCGAGCTCGCTTGGATAGCTATCCGCGAACTCACTCATATGCACTTCTTCGAGACGCACCCGTGCGTCGGCGAGGGCCTCTGCGGCCGTCATCGTGGAGTGCTTTCGAAGGGGAAGTGCTACGTTCTCGACGCACGTGAGCGAGTCGAAAAGCGTGGAGTGCTGAAACACCATCGCGCACTTTTTTCGAACCGGGTGCATCTGCTCTTCGTTGAAATGGGCGACGTCTTCGCCGTCGAGCCAGATCTCACCTGAGTCGCAAGCGAGCAAGCCAACGAGATGCTTGATGAGCACGCTCTTGCCAACGCCTGAGGCGCCGATAATGAAAAAGCACGAGCCCTGAGGCACATCAAAAGACACATCATTTAAGACCACCTTGGGGCCGAATGCTTTTTTGATACGCTTAAACTGAATCATCGGAACACCACAAATCCAGTGGCCGAGATGATGAGATTGAGAACCAGAATGGCCAGGCTTGAATTGACCACCGCGCGCGTGGTGGCCTGACCCACGCCTTCGCTGCCGCCGCTGGTAGAGAGCCCTGCATAGCCGCTCACGAGCGGGATGGCGGCGCCATAGGTCAGACACTTTGTGAGCCCTACGATGAGGTCGCCTGCATCGACCAATTGCAGATTGGCAAAGATGTCGAAGCGCACATCGAAGAAGGCCCACGCAGTGACCATTCCCGTCAGAAAGGCCACCAGACCTCCAAGCACAATGAGCACCGTGGTCATGATGAGACTCGCCACAAATCGCGGAACGATGAGGAAATCGACGGGGTCGGCGCCAGACATGCGAAGTGCATCCACTTGCTCTGTGACCACCATGGATCCGATCTCTGCGGCGATGCCTGCGCCCACGCGCGTGGCAAGCATGAGACCTCCAATGGATGCCGCCAAGTCTCGAACAAGCAGCTCGGTGAACGCGGCTCCGAGCATGCCAAACTCAGGCAAAATTCGCTTGGTTTGAGTGCCGGCTTGGAACACCAAAATCATGCCGATAAACCCCATCGTCACACAAAGAAACGAGAGCGAACGATTGCCGATCACATACATCTGTTTAAGAGTGTCGCCGCGCTCACGCTTGCCGCGCGCCATAAAGTAGAGCGTGCGCACGAACACCGCGTAAAGGCCCAGCACGCTGTCCCACGCCTCCAGTGCTGTGTTGCCAACGAGTGATGAGGCCAATGCCCATCGCGAAACGGCACGCGGATTCATGGCAGCAAGAAGCTCACAAAGTAGTCGAGAATAAAGACGCCCGCGGCGCTCACCACCACCGTGGCGTTTACCGCTCGCCCGACGCCTGGCGAACCTCCCGTCGTGCGGATGCCG
>JAYWGD010000024.1:0-3267 GCA_043778435.1 Myxococcales bacterium
CTCGAATCGGGCCGCGACATTGTACTCGCCCGCAAGCCTGTACTTTACAACTTCCAATTGCATCTGGCCCACCGCGCCCAAGATCGGATCGCCTCCGCGCTCGGGCACATAGAGCTGAATGGTTCCCTCTTGCGCGAGCTGCTCAAGGCCCAAGCGCATCTGCTTTCGGCGCATCGGATCGCCAATGGACACGCGCACGAAGTGCTCGGGCGAGAAGCTTGGGATCTCTGGATAGAGAAACGGCTTGCCCGCCGTGAGTGTGTCGCCAATCTCGAAGATGCCCGGGTCGTACAAGCCAATCACGTCGCCCGCGTAGCCATCTTCGACGATGGTGCGCTCTTGGGCCATGAAGGTCGTGGGGTTTGCCAGGCGAATCTGCTTGCCGGTGCGCACGTGGTTCACCTTCATGTTGCGCTCGAACTTGCCCGAGCACACGCGGAAGAAGGCCACGCGATCGCGATGCGCCTTGTCCATGTTGGCTTGGATCTTAAACACGAAGCCCGAGAACGGCGCCGTAGTCTCGACCTCGGGGCCGGTGCTCATCGTGGTGGCGCTGGTGGCCATTCCCACGCTGGTTGCGCCCGCAGATTTCCGGCCAGTAGGCGGCGGCATGCGGTCGATAAAGTCATCCAAGAAACTCTCGACGCCAAAGTTGTTCATCGCGCTGCCGAAGAACATGGGTGACACCTCGCCGCTCAAAAATCGCTCGCGGTCGAAGCTGTCGCCCGCGCCTTGGAGCAACTCGAACTCCATCATAAAGCGGTCGTAGCCCTCGTCGCCCAGCTCCGATTTGAGCAGTGGGTCTCCGATGCCCGTGACGGCCACGGGAGCCACTTCGCGAGAGCCCGAAACTTGATTTGAGCCTGCAAATTTGGCATCAAAAAGCATCACTTGGGATTTTTCTCGGTGAAAGATTCCGCGGAATGTGGCGCCGCTGTAGATGGGCCAGGTGACGGGGTACACCCCGATGCCAAGCACCTCTTCGACTTCGCCGATGAGATCAAATGGCTCGCGCCCAGGGCGGTCCATCTTGTTCACAAATGTGAACATCGGCATCTGCCGTTGCTTGCAAACGCGGAAGAGTTTCTTGGTCTGCGCTTCGACGCCCTTGGCGCAGTCGAGCAGCATCACAGCGCCATCGGCCGCGTGCAAGGTGCGGTACGTGTCTTCCGAAAAGTCGGCGTGGCCCGGCGTGTCAAGCAGGTTCATGGCCATCCCGTGGTACGGAAATTGCAAAACTGAGCTTGTAATGGAGATGCCGCGCTCGCGCTCCATCTCCATCCAGTCGGACACTGCGTTGGCACGGCCACGCTTGGCCTTCACGCTTCCGGCCAATTGAATGGCCCCGCCATAGAGCAGCAGTTTCTCTGTCAGCGTCGTTTTACCCGCGTCGGGGTGCGCGATAATGGCAAAGGTACGCCGCCGACGTATCTCGCGCTCGAGTTCTTGAAGTTCTGCGTCAACCATGGCCTTTGCGCTCCTATCATTTCTGGTACCGTAAGGGACATGTGCGGAATCGTTGCCTACATTGGACCAAAAAACTGCGCCCCCTTGCTCGTGGAGGGTCTTCGAAGGCTGGAGTATCGCGGCTATGATTCGGCAGGTCTTGCCGTTCATACCGCGGCCGGCGTGGAGGTGGTGCGCGCAGTGGGCAAGCTGTCCAACCTCGACGCCGCGCTTGTCACCACGCCGCTGGTGGGCCAAGTGGGCATCGGGCACACGCGGTGGGCTACCCATGGGCGCCCAACCGAGATCAATGCGCACCCCCATGTGTCGGGCCGTGTGGCGGTGGTGCACAATGGCATCATCGAGAATCACGTCGCATTGCGCAGCGAGCTGCGTGCCGATGGCTATGTGTTTAAGAGCGACACCGACACCGAAATCGTCGCGCATTTGGTGGAGCGTGCGCTCGCACGAGGAGCGAATTCGCTGCTTGAGGCACTGCGAAGCTGTTTGCCCCTGATGCACGGCGCCTATGCGCTGGCATTGCTCGATACTCAAACGCCAAACGAGGTTGTGGTCGCCAAGCAGGATTCTCCCTTGGTGCTTGGCGTGGGCGAAGGCGAGAGCTTTGCTGGCAGCGATGTGCCGGCCATTTTGCCATGGACGCGCGACGTGATCTTTTTGCAAGACGGCGAGCTTGCCGTGCTGCGCGCCGATGGTATTGCACTCTACACGCAATCGGGGGAGCGCATCGAGCGAGCGACGAAGCGCATCGATTGGAGCCCGGGCCAAGCGGAAAAGGGTGGCTACAAGCACTTCATGCTCAAAGAGGTGCACGAGCAGCCCCGTGCGGTGGAAGACACGCTGCGTGGGCGCATCGACCTGGACGCAAGCCTCGTGGTCGAAACCGAGATGGGCATCAGTGCGGCCGACGCGGCCAAGGTGGGCCGCGTGTACTTTGTGGGTTGTGGCACCAGTTCTTACTCCGCAAGCGTGGCGCGCTATTGGGTGGAGCAGCTGGCTCGCCTGCCGGCCACCGTCGAGGTCGCCAGCGAGGTGCGTTACCGTGACCCTGTCTTTACCTCCACCGACCTGGTCGTTGCGGTGAGCCAGAGCGGCGAAACGGCCGATACGTTGGCCGCTGTCAAAGCTGCAAGAGCCCACGGCGCGCGCATTCTGGCAGTGGTGAACGTGCTCGACAGCGCGATTGCGCGCGCGGCGGACGGTGCGCTCTACACGCATGCTGGCCCCGAGATTGGTGTCGCGTCGACCAAGTGTTTTACTGCGCAGCTTACGGCCATGTTGCTCCTTGCCGTGCACCTGGGTCGCTCGCGCGGAAGCCTCAGCGCCGATCGCGCAAGTGAGGTGCTCAGTGCTTTGCTCCACACCCCAGCCACCATGCGCGAGGTGCTTGCCGACACGGCCGTGATCGAGGCCACCGCACGTCACTATTCAAAGTCTCGCGATGCCTTGTTTTTGGGGCGCGGCGCCCAGTTTCCCATTGCGCTTGAGGGAGCGCTCAAGCTCAAAGAGATCAGCTACATCCACGCCGAAGGCTATGCCGCCGGTGAGATGAAGCATGGCCCCATCGCGCTTATCGATGAAGACATGCCGGTCATCGTGCTCTGCCCGAGGGATTCACATTACGAGAAGACCCTCTCCAACATGCAAGAGGTGAAGGCACGTCAGGGGCAAGTCATTGCAGTCTGCACGCGAGGTGATCAGCATGTGCGTGAGGTAGCGGACGTGGTGTTCGAGCTGCCGCCAACGCAAGAGATCACGGCGCCTCTTGTGACCGTGATCCCACTTCAGCTATTTTCGTAC
>JAYWGD010000025.1:0-3252 GCA_043778435.1 Myxococcales bacterium
ACTGTTCGCAGAAAGTGATCACGCTGCGGTTGTCTTCCGAGTCGTGCACATCCGTGTTCGGGATGTAACTCTTGGAGCAGCCAGCGAGGACGACGAGGAGGAGCGAAAGCGCGCGTTTCATGAGTGGAGAGAGAGAGCAACACCCTTGTCGCCCCGGAGATTCCCGGGTCGTGCGAAAGGCTCGCCGAGCTCCTATTCTGACTACACGCAAACCCCCTCAGCCCGCCCGCGAAAACAGCTGCGTATAGTAAGCGCTGAGCTCATCTGCTCCAAGACGTGTAAAGAATGTGGAGTACGCCATCCAGATTCCCAAGCCCGAGAGATCTCGAAACATCGGCGGCAAATACTTTGGCGCCCGCACCACGCCGTCGGCCACACGGCTAGCGAGCACCGGGACGTCTTCATGCGCCACTTTGCCCACGAACAAAAGTGGGATCAGATCCGAGCGTCCGGCCGCGATGGCGCTTCGCATAAATGCATAATTGAGCACGATGCCCTTGCAGTAACAGGCGTCTTTGGTGAAAGGCCCGCCGCCGTCCACCATGCCGCCACGAAAAATGCGTTGGGTGTTGGCATAGCATTCGGCCTCGCCGTAACCCTCGGTGCGGTACCACTCGAACACTTCTAAGAAGTTCGCGCCGTCTTCGGCTTTGTCGACCGCTAGGATCCGGTCGTTCAAGCGCCGGGCACGGGCTGGATGGGACCGAAACGTCAGAATCTCCATGAACGAGGCGAGGCCTTCCTGCACGGCTGTCGTCCGCGGCGGCCCCTTCGAAAGCCATTTCGCCACGGGCTGATCTTGGCCGTTGAGCGAAGTTGCAACATGCACCCATCCCTCGTGTACCTCCAAGATGTCGATGTCCTTCTCCGAGAACATCGCGCCACTGCGAACCTTCACATAGTCACTCCCTGCCGCAGCATCGCTGACAATGTCGTCGTCGACTTCGACGCGCACTGCGTCGTCGCCAAAGTAGGATGCGAAGCGCGTATTGAGGATTTTTGCTGCCCCTTCTGCGCTTACGATGCGCTCTTGCTCACCGCCCAAGCGCGTGGCATCCGAGCTGCTCAAGATCTCGTAGAGCATGCGACCCAAGTCTTTGACCGTCAGCTTTCCATCCGGAAAAGTGTCTTTGGTAGAGCCATAAAGGCGCCGACTGTACGCATAAAATGCGCCCGTCCCGCGCGCTGACAACATGCGCACCACATCTCGATACTCAAGCGATGATTTGATCAAGATATCGCCGATGGCATCTCCATCGCCCAAGATGTTTGCGGCGTCGCGCGCTATCTCCTCAAACTCGGAAGACTTGTCGCTTGCACGGTAGTCCGTCTCATTTTTTTCGTAGTATTCAGCATCTACACGCGGCAGTTCACGGCACTTGCTCTTGAAGAATTGCTCTTCGATGCGGCTGTCCCAACGAATGGATTGAAGCACGCGTATGGGGCGCTGTGCTTCCACCAAACGCTGCGCCAAGGTGGCGACATTCTCCTTGTAGCTGCGCCAATGCCCGTCCGCAGGAACAGGAGGCACTGACGGAACCGCATAATCTGAGACTTCTTCCGCGGCATCAGCACCCAAAGCAACTCTCGCGCGCTTCGGTTTGTCAGAAGAGACCTTGTCAGACATTGGCGCATTCTCGCTTGTGTGCCCACATGTAGGCGACAAACCTGAGAAGAAAGCGCTTGATCAATGCACGCAACTGCCGTTCTCTAGGCCTCGTTGCCTTTCTGTGCCAAAGCTTCCCGCGGGTTTCAAGCCCTTATGCCTTTGATCGCGGTCCTGCCGTTGTTCTCTGCTGCGTCGCCTCAACTTCGCAATACGCCCGCACAAAAGGGTGGCGCGGAGATGCCGCCTGCATCGTTACTGCGCCATCAGGCGACGCCTGGCACCGCACGTCGCGCGCAGTTGAGTTCGTCGGATGCGAGACGCCATTCGCAAAGCTCTCACTGCGCCGACGGGATGGCCTTGGTTGCTGGAGGATATTGCGTCGACAGGTATGAAGGCTCTCTTATCGAAGTGCTTGAGGATGGAAGCGAACAGGCATGGCCCTTCAATATGCCCGTCGACGGACACAAAGTGCGCGCACAGAGCGTGCCCGATGTGATGCCTCAAGCCCATATTAGTGGAGCTGAAGCGCAGCTTGCATGCAAGAGTTCGGGCAAACGACTTTGCAAGATGAGCGAATGGCGCAAAGCCTGCCGTGGCCAGCAAAATACCACCTTCCCATATGGCCCCACGCGCATTGCCCGTGCATGCAACGATTATGGCCGCAGCCCCATGGCGGCGCTTGGTCTGGTTCATGTGCACGCCGACGGCACTGCTCCAGAGTATGGCGAGTTCGCGACCATGAACCACCCCGCGCTCAACGAAGTACCCGGAACGCTATCGGCCACCGGCAGCCACGAACAGTGCACGAGCGACGAAGGCATCTACGACATGGTGGGCAACCTTCACGAGTGGATCGACGATCCACGTGGCACGTTTCTAGGTGGTTATTATCAGGATACCACCCAGAACGGCGACGGCTGTGCGTACAACACCTTTGCGCACAACTTCACCTACCATGACTACTCCACCGGATTTCGCTGCTGCGCAGACGCAACGCCCTGAACGGTTCTAAGACTAGGGTGTAGGTGTGTATGTCCCGCCACAAGGGACGTTGATGATGCGTACGGCTCCCGCACTGCCCACTTTGATCTTGCGGCTGCCGCACTTGATGTCGAACGAATCTGGGGTTTGGCCGACGACAACTCCATCGACAAATACGCGAAATCCCCTTGAAAATGATACCGTGAAAAGCCTTGCAGTGCGCAGGTCACTGCTTGGTCCGGCGTCGATGATGGTCGCGACAATCTGCGGCGCAGTCGACACCACCCCGGCATCGGGCACGAGAGAACTTGCACTCTGCAATGATGCATCTGCGCTTGCGATCGAAGTGGCTGGCGGCCGATGTTTGGATTGCTTGTAGTTCCAACCCGACAATGCACCAGCGACCGGGAAAAGAATGAGCGCAGCAACACCGCCTGCAATCCACCAGCGCCGTGATGGGCGTTGCGGTGGATCGAACGAGGAATCATCCGCGTCATTGCCCAAAGACAGATTGGAGTAATCGGGCAACGGAATGGCCACTGCGCTTCGCGTGGAGTCCGAGCCCCCAAACCAAGTCTCGGGCGTCGACGGGAGTGCTGGAGTGAGGCGACTTGAGCTCTCTGACAAGGCGCTCCCCGCCAAATCGAGCCCTGAAAACGAAA
>JAYWGD010000026.1:0-3251 GCA_043778435.1 Myxococcales bacterium
CTTGTCTCGCTCCCGATGTCATGGAAGGGTTGGTCGGATGAAAATGACCCATGCGTGCGAGCCCATCGGCGAAATTCTTAATGCTCGGCATGAGGTGACTGACGACGACTGGGGCGATGTGGAAAGCAGCATCGAACTCGACAGTGCGCGCTTTGGCTCCGATGCATTGCTTGGATTGGACTCGTTCTCGCACGTCGAGGTTTTGTTTGGTTTTCATCGGGTCTCAGATGCCGCAGTCCATGTGGGAGCGAGGCATCCGCGCGGCCGGGCCGACTGGCCGAAGGTCGGCATTTTTGCGCAGCGCGGAAAAGACCGCCCCAACCGCATCGGCCTGTGCGTGTGTAGAATTTTGCGCGTGGATGGGACAACGCTTGTGGTGCAAGGATTGGACGCGATTGATGGCTCGCCCGTTTTGGATTTGAAGCCTTACATGCACGGATTTGCTCCGCGGGGTGAGGTGCGTGAGCCCGCATGGGCCGCGGAGATCATGGGTGGGTATTGGTCGCGCGGTGGTGCAGGTGAGAGTACGGGGTAGTGGAGAGGGCTCCTGGCTCGCGGCTTTGCCGCTTGCGAGAGAGGGCTCCTGGCTCGCGGCGTTGCCGCTTGCGTGAGAGCTCGCGGCGTTGCCGCTTGCAAGAGAGAGCGCCGGACTCGCGGCTTCGCCGCTTGCGTGAGAGAGCTCGCGGCGTTGCCGCTTGTGAGAAAGCTCGCGACTTCGTCGCTTGCGAGAGGGTGCGCCTTTCGGCGCACCGGACACGGAGTGCTGGATCGGGCTTCTGCGATGAGCTCGCCTTCGGCGAGCATTTTTCGTTTGTGGCACGCCTGAAGGCGCGCACCAACGATGCGCCGCGCCGGAGGCGCTGGCACGTTGGTTCGAGCGCAGGGATTCGAACCCCGATAAGGAGAATCAAAATCTCCTGTCCTAGCCGTTAGACGACGCTCGACTATCGAAGTCGAACCCTAGCTTTTGGCCCCACATATTGGCAAGGCTTTTTGCTTGGGTTGCCACACCCTCCCATGCGACCATCCTCAAACTATGACAGCGAACCACAGCGAATGGGGCCCTTCCAGCATCTGTATGACTGCATCCGCGTTGGCCGAGTTGGATCTCTTCCGCGAACTGTCAGACACCTCGCGCGCCGATCTCGCGCCTCGATTGCGTGTGGGAAAACGCGGGCCCGGCGAATCTATTTTCTGCGAGGGCGAGCCCGCATCCGAAATGTATGTCCTCCTCGACGGCGAGCTCGAAGTCGTCAAACTTAGCCGTTCTGGCCGCGAGACGCGCGTTGCCATTCTCGGCCCCGGCGACATCTTCGGTGAGATGGCCATCTTGGACCACGAGCCTCGCTCGGCCACCGTTCGATCGCTGAGCCCAGTGCGCCTCTTGCGCCTTAGCGCCAACGACACCGATGAGCTCGCCATCCGCGACATCCATGCATACGCCACCGTGCTTCGGACCGTCGCGCGCAATGTTTCTCGCCGACTACGTGTGACCGATGGCCTGCTTGCAACCATCACGGCCAACGTCCTCGACGAATACGTGGTGCGCCGCCACGAGCAGAAATCCTGACCGTCCGTAAGTCAACATTCGCGTAAAAACGAGAGCAGGTCGAAACTCCAAGATGAGAGGTCGAAGCCGCCGCGCATGGGTTTCAGCCGCCGTCGCCTGATGGAGGCGTCGCATCTGGTGGCTGCGTTTGCGCGTCGCGGTTGGCCGCATCCGAGTTGCTGGCATCCGATTTCTCGTTTCCGGCATCCACGCTCGTCACCAACGCATTTGCTGAATCCGCATCTTCCCCTTTGGGGACCGACATTGCACCCGCATCTGCGCTTTGCGCACCCAAGGTCGGGATTGCTGTGCCGCGATACTCCGTATCGTTGTCGATCGGCGGCAAAGGCTTGCTGCTTGCAATGCACGCCGTAGCGCCTACGACCATGACGCACAGCAAGAATGTGGAACGAGTGTAGACCATGGCGGCAACGAATATTCCAGACTCTGTGCCACGGCGCAATAGGCACATTTTAATAATCTCATTTTTAGTTGTGCCAAAACGCGTGGCACACTTTCTGGCCTCTGATGTGGTGCGCCGCAATTGTGCCTTTGTGGTCTTTGGCAACGCGCTTGGCCGCGCGCGCTCGACACGGCTTGCTCGATGCTGGGATCGCCCTTCGCGGCACGTTCCTCATCGATACCAAGGGCGTTGTTCGTCAAGCAACCATCAACGACTTGCCACTTGGCCGCTCTATCGAAGAGACGCTCCGCTTGGTCGACGCGCTGCAATTCGTCGAAGAGCACGGCGAAGTTTGCCCCGCCGGCTGGAACAAGACCAAGCCAGCCATGAAAGCGACCCCCGACGGCGTGGCTTCGTACCTCAAAGACAACGGCGCCAAGCTCTGAGTTCTGCCCTCCGACGGCGAAAATCCCTATGAGTCGCCAAAAGGCTCATGGGGTTTTTCGCGGCCAAGAATGGCGTTTTCGAACGTGTATTGATGCGTATGCGCAACAATGTCTTGAAAAACCTATGCCTGACGACCGACGGCTCTCGTCACTATAGTGCGCCCCATGAACATCACGTCCAAACTTCTTCTCGCCGCCACCTTCCTCAGCTCCAGCGCCTACGCCGGAGAATGGGACCTGGATGCAAGCCACACCACCACCTCATTTGCCGTGCGTCACATGATGGTGTCGACCACCAAGGGGGCGTTTGACAAGGTGACGGGCACCGCCAACATCGACGACGCCGACTTTTCCAAGTCGCAATTCACCGTCAACATCGACGTCAACTCGATCAACACGCGCGACGCAAAGCGTGATGGGCACCTGCGCTCACCCGACTTTTTCGATACCGCAAAGTTCCCGACGATGACGTTCAAGTCGACCAAGATTGTTCCTGCAGGCGCAGGCAAATATGCGGTCACCGGAGACCTGTCTCTGCACGGCGTGACCAAGCCCGTGACCTTGAATGTCGAGGGCGTCACGCCCGCCACCAAGACCCCATTCGGCACCACCGTGCGCGGCCTTCAAGCCACCGGCAAACTCAACCGCAAGGACTTCGGACTCACGTGGAACGCGGCGTTGGAAGCCGGCGGCGTTGCGGTCAGCGAAGAAGTCAAGCTTGAGATTGACGCTGAGTTCAGCGCCAAGGCTCCTGCGGCCTCTGCTGCGCCCGCTCCTGCCAAGAAATAGCGTACTGCACCAATGAGGCGGCAGCTTGTTCAGCGCCCGCGAAACAGCGCCCCATGTTCATGCA